>JAUYMC010000179.1 GCA_030699545.1 Gemmatimonadales bacterium
GCCTGCTCGAGCCGCGTCCGGAGCGGCGCGGCGATGCGCGCGGCGTCGGCGCTCGGCTCCTTGAGCAGGTGCGCGGTGAGCCACGATCCGCCGCCCTCGAGTTCGGCGCGGAGCCGCAGCGCCTGCACCCGCCAGCCGACGCGCCGGGGATGCTTGAGCGCGCGGGCGATCAGCTGATCGATGGCGCGCGCCAGCAGCTCGCGCTCGCCGACCGGCGTGAAGAAGGTGAGCGTCTGCCGGATCGGCTCGGGCGCCACGCGGCCGATGACCGGCTCGACGATTTTTCCGGCGGCGAGCCGCCACAGCCGACGCCCCGCGGCGCCGAACTGCGCGGTGACGCCGTCTTCGGGCAGCGCGGCGAGCGCGCCCAGCGTGCGGATGCCGAGGCGGCGCAGCCGCAGATGCGTGTCGGCGTCGAGAGGGAGGACGGCGATGGGCTGAGCGGCGAGAAACTGCCCCGCCTCACCGGAGCTCACGATGACGGCTTCCCCCGGTTTCGCCCGGGTAGCTGCGACCCATGCGACGAATTTCCCAGGGCCCATCCCTATCCGGATTGCGGATTCGACACTGCCACTTTCAATCCGCAATTGGATTGCTTCAACGATCTTCTCCGGCTTTCCGTAAATCCCCTCCAATCCATCAGTGCCGACATATGCCAGTCCCAATTCCCCCGGTTCGATCACCGGACTGATCTCAGACAGAGCCGCCAGCAGGTAGGCGAAGCGCTCGTCATAATGGACGGGATCCGGCTCGACCAGCCGCAGCGAAGGACAGAGGCCGATGGCCTGGCTCACGGTCATCCCCGGCCGCACTCCCCAATGGCGGGCGAGAGGAGAGACTTGCCATAACTTGCGAGTCGTATCGGGGGCGAGGAGCGCGGTCGGGCCGGCGACCAGCCCATCCTGACGGGCCTCTTCACAGCGCAGTGGGAAGAGGGGTATCCAGACGCAGGCGGCGACCAAACTCGTAGGCTGAGGCATTGACAGAGGGCTAAAGGGACCCGAATATATCCCGAAGTCTACAATACCCGCAATGACCCAACCGGATCTCTTTCCCCTACCCGAGCCGAATGCGGAGCTGCGTGAGCTCGCGGCCCAAGTCCCTCCGTCTATTCGGTTTGGGACGTCGACGTGGACGTACGACGGCTGGTTTGGCGACGTCTATCATCGCCACTACCGCGGTCCCCAGCCGGCCAATCGGCTCGAGGAATACGTCCGCTATCCACTCTTCCGGACCGTGGGGATCGACAGCGCTTTCTACGATCCGCCTTCGGAAGAAGAGCTGCGATCGTATGCGCGGGCGCTGCCGCCCGGCTTTCCCTGCGTCAGTAAAGTCTGGGACCGCATTACGGCCAAACGGCTCAATCAGGAAGCCCCGCAGCCGGGGCTCGCCGGGATGCGCAATCCCGACTTTCTCAATGCCGCGCTCTTCAAAGACGCCGTGCTCGGTCCCTACGGCCGGGTGTTCCGGGATCACGCCGGCGCGTTCGTATTCGAGTTCCAGGCGATGCGCGGCAAGGATCTGCCCGATCCCCTCGCCTGGGCCGATCAGCTGGACGACTTCTTCGCTCAGCTGCCGCGCGATTTCCGCTATGGGGTCGAGTTGCGCAACCCGGAGCTGCTGACGGGGCTGCACGGCGATGTCCTGAAGCGTCACGGGGTGGCCCACGTGTTCAACTCGTGGTCGGAGATGCCATCGATCGGGGAGCAGCTCGACATGGCGTGGACGTTTCCGGCCGCTTTCACGGTGGCGCGGGCGCTGCTCAAGCCTGGGCGCCGCTATGCCGATGCGGTGAAGCAGTTCCAGCCCTACGACCGCATCCAGGAGGCGCTCCCCGACCTGCGCCGCGACCTCGTGCGGCTGATCACCGAAGCCCAGCGGCGGCGGATCGAGGCCTTTATCCTGGCGAACAACCGGGCGGAGGGAAACGCGCCCGGGACGATCCGGGAGGTGATGCGGCTGTGGCGGGAGGGTGACGCGGAGAGTACGTAGCAGGGTAGGTATCTGGGCAGGGCTGTCCCCTTCTCCCGACGGAGGATCTTCGTATGCGACCTGTCGCGTTTGCCGCCTTGTGCCTGGTTCCGCTCGCCGCGTGCGAGCCCGATGCCGAGATCAACCCGACCCCTGTCCAGTGGATGGAATGGCCGGCCGAGGTCGTCGTGGCGACGCCCTTTGCGGTCCGGCTGCTGGTGATGCAATCATGCGCGGCGACCGGGTTCAGGCCGGGGGCGTCCGCGAACGAGTCGGCCGTCACGTTTGCGCCGTACTTTCTGGAGACACGGAGCGACGTGCTGTGTCTGCAGGCCACGGAGCTGTCGCTGAGCATCGCCCCCGGGGCCCTCGATACGGTCGGCACCGCGCCGGGTCTGCCGGCCGACTTTCCCCGGACATTCGAAATGCGCGCGACAGCCGACGTCTTCGCGGCGCCCGCGGCCGGCGCCGCGGCACTCCCCGTGCGCACGTTCGGCGAGGTCACCGTGCGGCTCGCGGCGCCCGACCCCTCCCGGCGCAATGCGGCGGGGCGGGTGTCCCTGGTGGTCGAGTCCCCCGGCTGCGTGCGGATCCGCCCGTACGGCGCCTATCAACCCGAGCCGTCGTACGTGCTCGATGAGCCGGCGGACACGGCCGGCGTCTCCGGCGCGTTCGTGCGCGGCTATCTGTACGAGCCGGCGGCCCCGCTGTGCGGCGAAGCGCGCGTCTTCCATCTCGTGAGCCGCAACTAGAGCAGGCTGCCGCGCAGCTCCAGCTCGCCCTGGGTGGGCACCCGGCCCGGCCGGTAGCGGTCGATCATCCCGCGGTTTCTCGTGAAGCCGTGCTTGCGCTGGAGCGCCTGGACCCGGCGCGACAGGGCGCGCGCGTAGTCCCGCGGCGCGCCCGCCTGGCGGGCGTAGGCGCGCTCGTAGCGCGGCACCAGATCGGGAAAGTGCTCGGCGAGCAGGGGGATGAAGCGGTCGCGCACGGCGGCATAGAGGCGCAGCGCGCCGGCGTGAACGAAGCGCGCGCCGGCCGCCCGCGCGGCCGCGAACAGCGCGTCCATGTGCTCGCGGCCGTCGGTGATGCCGGGCAGCACAGGCGCCATGATCAATCCGGCGTTGATCCCCCCGTCCACGAGCCGCGCGAGCGCGCGCAGCCGCGCGGCGGGGATCGGGGAGCGCGCTTCGAGCGTGCGCGCGAGCCGCGCGTCGGCGGTGATGAGCGAGACGTGCACCTCCAGCTCGTTGCGCTCCTGGAGCCGGCGCAGCAGGTCGATGTCGCGCGTCACCAGCGGACTCTTGGTGATGATGCCGACCGAGAGGCCTTCGCAGCGCACCAGGCGCCGCAACACGGCCCGCGTCAGACGAAAGCGCCGCTCCGCCGGCTGATACGGATCGGTCGCCGTCCCGATGACGATCGTTTCGCCGGGGGGCACGCGGCGCAGGTCGGCCTCGAGCGCGCCGACCACCTGCTCCTTCACGAAAATGCGGCGCTCGAACGCTTCCCACCCCTGCGGCCCGCGATACTCCGCGAGATCGGCGTCGGTCAGCTTGCCGGCAGCGTGCGTCCGCTCGACGACGTAGCGGTGGGTGTAGCGGGCATAGCAGTAGCTACAGCCGAACTCACAGCCGACGTAAGGATTGAGCGACCAGTAATCCATCCCGGTCGCCGAGGGGGGATTGAGAACGCGCTTGGGAGTGAGTGAAACGAACTTCGTGCCGCGGAGGCGCTCGTCTAAGACGACGGGCGAACGGCCGGAGGGCCTGACGGCCGGCAGGAGTGGCAGCTGAGCGTCGCTACTGGGCACAGGGAGCTTTGGGTTCGTCCGTCATCAGACCCGAACATAATCCGAAGCTCGCTACTCAGGCAAGTCGCCGCCAGGCGAAGTAGACGGGCACACCGAGGAGCACGAGCACCAGTCCCAGCGTCGCGTAGGTCTGGGTCGCGTCCTGCACCAGCAGGTTCACCGCGATCAACCCGGTGAGCACGATGTAGAGTGCCGGCAGCCAGGGGTAGCCGGGCGCGCGGACGGGGCGCGGCAGGTTGGGCTGGAGGCGCCGCAGGCGGAACAGGCCGATCGCGGTGACCATGTAGAACGCCACGGCGGCGAAGATCACGAAGTTGAGCAGCTGGCCGTAGGTGCCCGAGAGGCACAGCACGCACGTCCAGACGGCCTGCACGATCAACGCGACGGCGGGCGTGCGATAGCGCGGGTGCAGCACGGCGGCCGACTTGAAGAACAGCTTGTCCACGGCCATCGCGTAGTAAACGCGCGCGCCGGCGAGGATCAGACCGTTGTTGCAGCCGAACGTCGAGATCATGATCGCGACGGCCATGATGTAGAGCCCGGGTGCGCCGAACATCTCCTGGAGGGCCGCGGTGCCGACGCGATCCTGGGGCGCCGTGGCGATCGCGCCCGCCGGCAGCACGTTCAGGTAGGCGACGTTGGCCAGGACATACAGCACCGTGACGATCAGCACGCCGCCCGCCATGGCGATCGGCAGGTCCTTCTCCGGCCGCTTCATTTCCGCCGACGCGAAGCCGACGTTGTTCCAGGCGTCCATCGAGAACAGCGAGCCCACCATGGCCGCGCCGATGATGGGGATGACCGCGAGCGACAGGCCGCCGGCCGGCCAGAAGTTCGCTCCGAAGTTCGCCGTGATGGCTTCGGCGTTGCGGCCGATGGTGATGCCGAGAACGATGAGCGCGACGAGGGCGGCCGTCTTGATAACGGTGAGCGACGTCTGGATCTGCGCCGCGGTGCGCACGCCGCGGACGTTGATCCAGGTGAGCAGGACGATCGACGCGATGGCGAGCAGGCGTTGCGGCGACAATCCCACGGCGATGTCGCCGATCGGCTGCGGGAAGCGGATCGTAGTGCCGAGGCCGGCGAAGACCTCCGGCGAGAGCGCGGGGAAGAGGACGCCGGTGAAGCGTGCGAACGCCACGGCGACCGCCGCGATGGTGCCCGTCTGGATCACGACGAACAGCGTCCAGCCGTAGAGATAGCCGAACAGCGGCGAGATCGCCTCGCGCAGGTAGACGTACTGGCCGCCGGCCTTGGGGTACATCGCCGCCAGCTCGCCGTACGTGATGGCGCCGAGCAGCGTGATGCCGCCCGAGACGGCCCAGACGAGCAGCAGCAGGCCGGGGGACTGCACCAGCCGGACGATTTCCGCCGACACGATGAAGATGCCCGACCCGATCATCGACCCGACGACGAGGGCGGTGGCGTCCAGCCGGGAGATGGCGCGGACGAATTCGGTGCGCGGCGGGGCGGGGGGCGGAGCGTTCGGAATGGCGGTCATGGCTGGAATAACCTAGTTGCCCGGCACGACGCCGCTAGGGTTTCGACTTCACCCGGGCGAGGTCGATCATCTTTACGCCGGCGGCATATTCGGTGACCGGCGCGTGCGAGACCGTCGCCAGCTTGTCCATGCTCTCGCTCACCCGGCGCGCCTGCGCGACGATGTTGTCGAGCGAGCGCTTGTCGTCGGGATGCGTGATGTGCGCGTCCTTCTCGAGCAGCTGCGCCTCCGCCACGATCGTCGCGAGCGCGTTGTTCACCTCGTGCCGCATCGCCACCGCCACCTGGCCCACCACCGCGATCCGCTCGCCTTGCATCGCGCGGTCGTAGTACACGTGCAACTGCTCCGACAGCCAGCCGACCGAGATCGCGATCGCGCCGTACGCGATGTAGATGGGCACGGTGATGCGCCAGTCCTCCGGCTCGAGATGCCACGCCACGAGGTACTGAATCGCGGTGAACAGGACGGTGCCCATCACGAGACCCGAGACGGCGCCGTGCATGCCGTAGTGCAGCGACAGGATGTAGGCGGGGACGAGCGTGACCAGCCACACGAGGTCGCGGTACGGCACGTCGGCCGCCGGGACGAGCTGCAGCACGACGCTCGGCGCGAGATAGGCGACGGCGCAGTACAGCCACCAGCGCCGGGGCAGCGGCGGGCGGTGCGTCATCGGCGCAAACCCGAGCAGGTCGTTGAGCCGCACGTCAGTCGAGCTTCAGGGTGAGAATCCGCAGCTCGGTCATCTCCTCGATCGCGTACCGCACGCCCTCGCGTCCCAATCCCGAGGCCTTCGCCCCACCATACGGCAGCCGGTCCACCCGGAAGCCGGGGATGTCGTTGCCGTTCACGCCGCCCACGTCCAGCTCGCGGTGGAAGCGAAACATCGTGTGGATGTTGGTCGTGAACACCCCCGCCTGGAGACCGTAGGGCGAGGCGTTGGCGGCCGCGATCGCCTGCGCCGTGTCCTTGTAGGGCGTGACCGTGACGAGTGGCGCGAAGACTTCCTCGCAGTTCACGCTCATCTCCGGCGTGGTGTTGACGAGAACCGTGGGATCGAGAAATGCGCCCCCCCCCGGGCGCGTCCCGCCGGCCCTGATCTTCGCGCCGGCGCGGACCGCGTCGCCGATCCACCGCTCCACCCGCTCGGCCGCCGCGAGCGAGATCATGGGCCCCACGTCGGTCGCGGGGTCGAGCACATCCCCGACCTTGAGCTGCTGAACGCGAGGAATAAAGGCGTCCAAAAAGGACGTATAAACGGATTCGTGGACGAAAATGCGCTGGGTCGAGATGCACGACTGGCCGGAATACGTGTAGCCGCCCGCGGCGCAGCGCGTCGCCGCCCACGCGATGTCGGCATCCGGCTCGACGATCACCGCGGCGTTGCCTCCCAGCTCGAGCGCGACGCGCTTGGTCCCCGCCTTGCTGCGAATCGCCCACCCCGCCTTGGCGCTGCCCGTGAACGTGATCAACCGGACGCGCGGGTCCTCGATCAGGATCTGCGCCACCTCGACGTGGCAGGGGACGACGTTGATCCCCCCACTGGGATAGCCTGACTCAGCGACCAGCTCCGCCAGCTTGAGCGACGTGAGGGGGTCCTGCGGCGGCGGCTTGAGCGTGAGCGCGGCGCCGCACGCCATGGCGGGGGCGATTTTGTGCGCGGCGAGGAGCACGGGAAAGTTGAACGGCGTGATCGCCGCGATCGGAGACAAAGGAAAGCGGCGCGTGATGGCGATGCGTCCCGCTCCCGCCGGCATTGAATCAACCGGCAGCACCTCGCCTTCGATGCGCGTGGCCTCTTCGGCGCCGTCGCGGAAGACGAAGGCGGCGCGATCGATCTCGAGCCGGGCCTGCGCGATCGGCTTGCCGGCTTCGAGCGCGAGCGTGTGGGCGAGGTCGTCGCGGGCGGCGACGAGGCCGTCGGCGACTTTGCGGAGCGCGGCGGCGCGCTGGTAGGCGGGCAGGTCGCGGCAGGCGGTCGCGGCGGCGACGTTGGCGTCGAGCGCGGCGCGGACCTCGGCGGGCCCGGCGAGCCTGACGGCGCCGACTTCGCTGCCGTCGTGCGGCGCGCGAATCACCGAGGACTCGGTCGTCACATGCGTCAGTCCGCGAACAACCGGCGCAGGCCGCGCTCGGTTTCCGCGAGGGCTGCCTGGAAGTGCTGCAGCTCCCCGCCGTAGCCGAAGCGGATGAACCCGGGGCTGCCGAAATGCTCGCCGGGCACGAGCAGCACGCTGTGCTGGGCGCGGATCTTCTCCACCACCTCGGGCGCGGGGATCGCCTGGCGATAGCGGGCCCAGCAGATCGCGCCCGCCTGGGGCGGATGCCAGGTGAAGGTGTCGCCGAACGACCTGAGCCACGCTTCCATCACGGGGTAGTTCGCGTGCAGGATGCGGCGCGTGCGCTCGATGAGTTTCTCGCGCACGCGAGCCTCGAGCGCCACGGCGGCGAGGTGGTCGGAGGCGCCCGACGGCCCGATCGTGGTGTAGTCGTGGCGCGTCCACGCGTCCAGGCTGAAGGCGGGCGGCGCGACGATCCAGCCGATGCGCAAGCCCGGGAGGCCGTAGGCCTTCGACAGGCCATTCACGACGATCACCTTCTCGTAGCTGCCCCAGAACGACGGCGTCGTTTTGCCGTCGCGCTCGGCGCCGGTGTAGACCTCGTCGGCGAGCAGCCAGGCGCCCACTTCGCGCACCCGCGCGAGGATCACGTCGCGCATGGCCGGCGACAGCACGTGGCCCGTCGGGTTATGCGGGTTGGTGATCACGACGAGCTTGGTGCCGGGGACGATGGCGGTGCGGATCTCCTCGACGTAGGGCTCCCAGCCTTCTTTTTCGTGCAGGTGGAACGGCCGGACCTGGGCGCCGAAGTTCTGCGCGAGTCCCCACGTCTGGAGGTAGTTGGGCATCATGACGGCGACTTTGTCGCCCCCCCCGGGCTCGATCAGCCGCCACGCGGTGACGAAGTTCGCCTCGGAGCTGCCGGTGGTGACGAGGATCTGGTCGGGGGAGGCGCCGGGGTAGAGGGCGGCGATGCGCTCGCGCAGGATGTCGGTGCCGTTGGACTGGCTGTAGCCGAGGCGGACGTCGAGCAGCGGCATGGCGGAGGCGCCGGCGAGGCCGAGCAGCTCCTGGATGGTGAGCGGATGCACGCCCGATTCGGAGAGGTTGAAGCGGACGCGGTTTTCCCACGTGCTTTGCCAGCGTTCGAGCTCGAAGGGGACGAAGCGGGTCATGCGTAAAGCTCGCGCAGGTCCGCGGGTTTCTCCAGCCAGAAGTCGGGCTCGAGGTCGGCGAGATGGGCACGGTCGAAGGGCCCCCAGAGGACGGCGGCGGTTTTGACGCCGGCGGCGCGGCCGCATTCCATGTCGTGGCGTGAGTCGCCGATGAAAACGGCTTCGCCGGCGGGGACGCCCAGCTCGGCGATGGCTTTGAGGACAGGCTCGGGGTGCGGCTTGTAGTGGGTGACGTCGTCGCAGCCGACGATGATGTCGAAGGCGTCGTCGAGGCCGGAGATGCGCAGTCCCCGTTGCGCCCCGTCGCGTAGCTTACTCGTGACGAGTCCCAGTTTGTTGTTCGACGCTTTTATTCGACGCACTTCCTCAACGACTCCGTCGTACGGTTTTACCAACGCATCATGATGCGCAAGGTTGTATTCCCGATACGTCTGCACCATCGCGTCGATTTCGGCGGCGTCCTGGGTCCACTCGCGGAACTGCGCGTACAGCGGGGTGCCGAGGCCTTTCATCCAGACGTCGTCGGGGGGGCAGGGCTCGTGGCAGCGGTGCAGCCCCATGGTGTGGCGATACGAGCGGAGGATCAGCTCGATGGAATCGATGATCGTTCCGTCGAGGTCGAAGAGGAACGTGGAGAAGGTCACGATGGCAAGGTAACACCTTCACTCCTCCGGCAGATCTGCAGGGCGGCGACGAGCTCGACGGTCAGTCCGTCGTCGCTCGTGGCCGTTCCGGGCAGCTGCCGGTGCCAGGCGAGCAGCGCGGCGACGGTGAGCGGCTCGCGGCGGGCGAGCAGCGCTTCGAGCTGAAGCTCCTCTCCCGCCGTCATCCCTGAGGCGAGGCGCGACACCAGCGCATCCAGCTCGGCCAGCCGGACCGCTTCGCGGCGCCGCGCGGCGCGGCGCGCGGACGTCAGCACCCAGGGAATCAGTCGCCGCGCCAGCCGGTCCCGATCCGCCGCTCTCCATCTTCCGCTCTGCACCGTCTTGATCCGATCGCGAATCAGCGGCGCCGCCTGAACGATGGCTGTGTCGAGGGCCGCCCGACCGACGGGAACCGGCGTCGAACGCGCGGCTTGCTCGAGCAGACTGGTCGCGAGGGTCGGATCGACTCTCGCCTGCCCGCCCTCGATCACGATGAGCTCGACCGCCGCGGCGATGCGAACGACGAGCACGACGGCGGGTCGAATTCCGGCGACGGCCGCCCACTGGCCGCCGGCTCCGGACCGCGCGTCACCAACGAGCGCGGCCAGGCGATCACACCAATCGAGCCGGCCATCGGATCCCGCGCTTGCCTGGGCCGTCGCTTTGCGGGCGAGCCGCTCTTCGAGCCGCAGCGCCACGGCCAGCGGCTTCGGAGGCAGGAAGGTGACGGTCTCGATCGCGGCATGTGGCGAGCCCAGCCGGTCGATGCGCCCGACGCGCTGCGCGAGCCGCGCGGGGCTCCAGGGGAGGTCATAGTGCACGACGCGCTCGGCATCCTGAAGGTTGAGCCCTTCGCTGAGCAGGTCAGTCGCAACGAGCACGTCGGTGGTCAGCGCGCGCGGCGGAGCCGGGACGCCCTGCGCGAGCGGTGCAAAGGCGCGAAGCACTTCGCCACGGCGAGCGGTTCCGCGGGCGAACTCACCGGACGTGCCGAACACGGCCGCGACGCGCCACGCGCGGAGCCGGCGCAGCAGATGACGCACCGTCGCCCGGGATTCCGTGAACACGATCGTCTTGGCGGGTCGTTCGCGCAGAATGCGATCGAGCGCCAGGGCCTTCGGATCGTCGATCCCCGCCGCCGCCGCAATCGCCCGCAGTCGCTCCAGCTCACGGCGGTCTTCGTCGGGATCCGCCACGCTGCCGGCATCGAGGAGCAGGGGGAACAGGGCGAGCTGAAGATCGGCCTCCGGCGTACGCGGGAAGCAGCGTTGGAACTCTCCGGGCGACAGCCGGCGGCCTTCCCGGCCGGCCTGCGTAGCGAGATCGAGGTAGGCCTCATGCCGAAGGAGACTCTCTCGGAACGCGGCGACACTCGATCCAAGGCGCTTGAACAGCATCAGCCGCAACAGGGGAGCGGCGCTCCCGCCGCTGCGCAACTTGCGGATACCGGCGATCAGAGGGTCGAGCAGGGAATCGGAGACGGGCGACATCCGGACGCCGTCATGCGTGTGGCAGGCCGGGAAGACGAGTGACGGGCCATTCTCGCGGTAACCCGACTGCACGCGCGCTCGAGATCGTGCGACGATGAGCCGCGCCGCAGCCGCGGCAATCATGCCCTCCTCTCCTTCTCCAAGCGCAGCTCGGCGCAACGACGGGACGCCGAGCGCGGCGAGCGCGTGATCGCGCAGGAACAAACGGAACAGATGAAACAGGTCGCCGAGGCGGTTGTGGACCGGCGTGGCGGTGATGAGGAGCAGACGGCGACCGACCGCCCATCGGGCCAAGGTCTGATACCGCCTGGTTTCGGGATTGCGGAAGCGGTGCGCCTCATCGACGACCACGAGGTGCCCGGCTTCGGCGGGGAGCGGGACGTCGGTGACACTCAGCGCTTCATGCGTGAGGATCGAGACGCCGGCGACATCCATCCGCGCGAGCAACGCGCGCCATTGCGGAACGAGTACGGCCGGAACGATGAGAGCGAACTGTTGCCGCCGTCGCACCGCCACCGCGAGAGCGACGTACGACTTCCCGAGCCCGACGGCATCGGCGAGGACGGCGCCGCCGTAGCGAGACAGGATGCCGCACAATCGCCGCGCGGCCGGGACTTGGTGCGGCGTGAGCCATACCGGCCAGGGCTCAGCCGCCGCGGCGAGGTCGTCAAACACCGCGCGGGCGGCGCGGCGGGTGATGTCCGCCGGGTGGCCTTCCTCCCCCGGCCGCAGCGCGACCGCGAGGGGCTCGGCGACCGGGACCAAGTCCTCAGACAGGATGCGGGGAGGAGGCGACGCGGGCCAGGGCACGGCAATCCGTCTGATCGAGCTCGAAGGCGGCCACAATCAAGTCGTCGGCGCTCGTTCGCCGGCGACCACACTCGATCAGTCCGTTCCAGGTGATGGAGTCGGCGGGCGGCACCGGCAGCTCGCGGATGACGCGGGCGTTGAAGCGGCGAAATCCGCCGCGAGCGGGGTCGGCGCGCAAAGCGGCCAGCGCCGAGATCCAGCGCGAATTGAACAACGACGCGAGGGCCAGTGCGTCGCGCTCATCGCGTGTCGCAATGCCGTACGCCGTGTTGAGGGGAACGATCTCGGGGTCGGGCACGGCGGCGGTGAGGCGACGAGCCAGGTCCGGCCAGATCACCCGATGGCGCGCGTATGCGAGCGCCGTCCGGAACAATCGCCACGGCGCACCGCCGCGATAGTCGGCACGGCGGCACAGGCGCTCGCGGTGCGGATCCAGCCGCTCGGCGAGCGCCGCCGGCAGTTGCGCAAGCGGCTCACCCTGCGCGCCGTGCGTCCAGAGGAGATGGCGGCGCGGTTCGCATTCCCAGGCGCGAATGTCTCGGCCGCGCACGACCGGTCGGGTCCCCGGGAGCCGCGCGGAAACAAGGAAGAGATCATCGGCGCCGGTCTTCACGCCGAGCTGAGGCGACCACCGCTCGCCGACGGTGGGATAGGCGCTTTGCAGCCGCCGCGCCACGCGCTCGGCGTCGGGCCGCAGGATCCACGGCCCCGTTGCGCGCAGGACGGATTGCGGAACTGATGGAGCGTCGAGCTTGGGACCGAGGGCGGTCGCCGCCCGCGCATCCGCCGGTGGATCGCTACGCACGGTCACGAGAATCATCGGATAGACGGCAGCGCCGAAGGCGCGCGCCGCTCGGTCGCCGACCGGGGCGGCGCGCTCGACGGTGGTGGTGTGGGCGAGCCGGCGGCGCAGCGCTTCTCCGTACCCACTCGCACCGAGCTTCTCGGGGACGAGGAGCGCGGTCGCCCCGCCCGGCCGGGTGAGCTCCATGGCACGCTCGACGAACGCGACCGCGAGATCGGGGAGATGCGCGTACCCCCTGCCCGGCGCCGGCCGCCAGCAGCGGTAGCGAATCCCGAGCGTCTCCCGCACCCGCGGCGCCAGGCGCTCCGCCCGTACCCAGGGAGGATTCCCGGCCACGAGGTCGAATCCTCCCCGCTGCAACACATCGGCAAAGTGCGTTTCGAAGCTGAAGAAGGGCGCCCGGGCCTCCGTGCGCAGCAATCGGACGGCGCGTCGCAGCTCCTGCAAGCTGGCTCGCGCCCGCCGGCCCGCGATGCGCGCCTCGGCGCTCAGACCGCGCCGGCGCCCGAACAGGTCCCGCTCGCGCGCCGTGTCGAGACGCTCGGCGATCGACCGCTCGAGGTTTTCGATTCCCCGCTGCAACAGCACACGGGCGAGGTCCGCTTCGGCGCGCGAGAGATTCAGCTCCGCGGTCCGCTTGGCCGCACCATTCAGACGAAACAGACTGTCGCGCGCGGCCGCCACGCTGAGTGCTTCTTCTTTTCCGGCCGGCTGCACGCCGGCGCCACCCCCCAGTGCGGCGGCGTACGTCAGCGGGTCGAGCAGCGCATCGCCCTGACGCACATGGCCATCGAGATTCGGCAGCGGTGCAACGGTCGCCAGGTCGGTGGTCTCGTCATCGGCGACGAGGGCGAGCCACAGCCGCAGCTCCGTCAGCCGCACGGCGGTAGGCGTCAGGTCCACGCCAAACAGAGAATGAGCGAGCACGTCCCGCTTGATGACCGAGAGCGGCTGCTGCCGGGCGGCGCGACGGAGCGCGGCCAGCTCGGTGAGCGCGCCCAACAGGAATGCGCCCGATCCGGCGGCGGGGTCGAGCACCGTGAAGCCGTGAAGGTCGGGGGCGGGGTCGGGTGGCACGCCGTCGTACACCCAGCGGGCCGCCGCCCGGGCCGGCAGGGCATAACGACTGGCGAGGGCCGCCTCGAGACCGGCGCGAATCACGTCGCGCACGAGCGGCGCGGGCGTGTAGTAGCTCCCGCTCGCGCGCCGGTCGCCGGCATCCATGACGCCTTCGAAGACGCGACCCAGCATGTCGGGAGCCACGAGATCCGTCGCGCCTTCTTCGCGGACGGAAAAGTGGAACCGCTCGAACACATCCTCGAAGGCCATCCGCCAATCGGCATTGCTCCAGATGGCCGGTCCGGAGCGGCGCTCGAGCGCGGTCGGCTCGAACAGGCCGCCGTTCAGAAACGGCAACCGTCCGAGCGCGCGCGCGGCGGCGGACCGCTTGTCGGCCGGCCGGTTGAGCGCGCCAAAGCAGAGTGCGTGCAGGAACGAGCGATGGAAATGGCGGCGCCGCTCCAACGCGCGTTCGAGGAGCCGCGGCACGTAGCGAGGGTCGCCGTCGAGCCAGCCCTTGGACTGGATGAAATAGAGGAAGAGGACGCGCGTCAGCGCCGTCAGCGCGAGCGCATGGCGGTCGGTGCGACTGCGGGGCGCGGCCAGCCGGTCGGTGAGCCGGTCCAGCGTAGCGCGGAAGGCACGGAAGAACCGCGGCGTGACCGCTTCGCTGGAGAGAACGTCCTCCAGGCGGAGCGCGAGGGCGAGCGCGGACTCGTCGGCCGCCGGCCGGAGCCGCCCGAGCGTGGCGAGCGCGACGGCGGAAGGCCGTCCCAGGTCCACGGTGATGATCGATCGCCACGCGGCACAGACCAGGCGGCGAGGATGGCGGCCCACCGCGCACACGAGACCGCGCTCGAGCCCGGCGGCCAGCCGCCGCGCGCCGGCGCGGGCCGCGCGCTCGGCGTCATCCGCCGCGATCGCGAAGACGCGAAAGGCGCCATGCCGCGCCACCAGCGCGATGCGCCGCACTCCTGCGGCACCCGCCGCGTCGTCGCCGAGCCAGGGCCCGGGTGGCACGGCTTCCCACGCCGCTTCGTATCCGAGCACGCGAAACAGGTCGCGGAGATCGTCGATCTGCTCGGTGCGGGCGAGAACGTCCCGCAACACCCGAACCCCTCGGTGAAAGAGGGGCTAAGGTGGGGCTGGATGGGGGCGGATTAGGTATCGAGATGCGGCGAGGCGGAGCGAATCATTGCGGATTGGCGATTGCGGATTGCGGATTTGACGCCTGCCTTGTCAATCCGCAATCCGCAATCCGCATTCCGCAATTAGGTGGCTTTTCTCAGCCTGATCTCCCCATTCACCGTCGTCAGATTCAGCATCCGGCCCCCGGCCGCCGCCGCGTCGCCGATCGTGCCGCGCCAACGCCGCGGACCGAACCGCCCCGAGACCGTCAACGGATAGTCCGACTCCATATCGCCGTTCACCGTCGACGCCCGGACTTCGGTATTGAGACTCGCCGGCAGCGTCAGCACGATCTTGCCGTTCACGGTGCTGAACTCGAGATCATGCGTCCAATCCGCCCGCCCCATCTCGACGTAAACCGAGCCGTTCACCGTGGACGCCTGGGCGAGGCCCTTGGTGGTCACCCGCACGCTGCCGTTCACCGTGCTCGCCTCGACGTCCGCCGTCAGCCCCTCGGCCGACATCTCGCCGTTCACCGTCCGGCCGTGAAACACGACGCCGGCGGGGACCTGGACCTCGAAGTCCACCGTTACGTCGTTGTTCTCGGTGCTCGAGGACCAGCGGTCGCCCGCCTGGCAGGAGTTCTCCCGGCGCGCGCGGCGCGATGTGGGATAGACGGCGCAGATCGTCACGCCGCCCTCGTGCTCCACCACCTCGATCTTCACCTCGCCCGCGTCGGAGCGGCGCGCGTGCTTCGCGGCCGTCACGACGATCTCGTTCCCCGCCGCGGCGACCGCCCGCACGTCGCCGTTCACGCCCTTCACCTCGAGCCGCCTCCCCGCGGCCAGCCGGCCGCTCCAGCGGAAGTCTTGCGCCGCTGCGGATGCCGCGGCGGCCGTGCAGAGGAGCGCGACGATCAGTGGTACGCGGTTAGTAGTCATGGTCCTCGTCCCGGTTGCGGTTCTGGTTGCGGTTCTGGTTGCGGTTGCGGGCGTCGCGCACGTTCACCTCGCCCGGCCGGCGCAGCCGGATGTCGCCGTCGAACGTCTCCAGCTCGACCCGCGCCTTGCCCGTGCCGATGGTGAAGCTGAAGCGGTGCTTGCCGGAGCGCTGCACGTCCACCGGAAAGCTCGAGTCGAACTCACCGTCGAACGACGCCACCATCACCCGCACGCTGGCGCTGGGCGGAATCCCCACCGTGATGTCCCCGTCGTGCGTGGAGATGCGATAGCTGCCGCCATCCTTGATCGTCCCGTCATAGACGATGTCGCCGTCCACCGTGCTCACCTCGACGCTCGGCGCATCCATGCGCTGGAGGAAGATGTCGCCGTCCACGGTCTCGACCACCACTTCGCCCACCGCGTCCGCCACTCGGACATCGCCCTCGACCGTCGTGACCTGAATACGGCCCCGCGTGCGCGAGAGTGTCACGTCGCCTTCGACCGCCTTGACCACGACACTCCCGGTGCCGCCGGTGATCGTGATGTCGCCCTGCGTGGATTCGGCCGAGACCGAGCCCCCCGCTCCTTCGACCGAGATGTCGGTGTAATGACCCCTCAACGTCATCGCCATCGCGGCCGGTACGGTCAGCTCGAGGTCCACAATGGACGGCGGGCCGCGGCGGCCGGCCGTCCGCACCATCACCGCCGCCGCCGTCGAGGAGACTTCGACCCGGCTGCGGCTCGAATGCGTGGCGCGCACCCGCACGTTGTTCTGATTCCAGACCCGCACCACGATCTCGCCGCCGAAGTTGTTGACGTCGAGCCGGGCGCCGGGCTGGACGGCCACCGTCGTGTCGCGGGAGCCGGGATCGCGGTCCTGCCGGACCGCGCCAAGCGTGAGGGCGGCCAGTGTCGCGAGTGTCGTCAGCATGTCGAGCTGTCCTCTCTAGCTCTCCGCCACCGCGAGCGCGTTGGCGCGCCGCAGCAGCTCGATTTTCCGCCGCATCGTCTGGGCGAGATGAAGATTGAGATAGGCGCTCCCCGGGTCGGCCTGGAGGGCGCGCTGCGCCTTTTCGATCGCGCGATCGATGATCCCCAGATTCTGGCGCACCACCCGCACCGTCGCGGTGTCGAGCCGGCTTTCGTTCTGCGCCAGTGTCTCCTCGAGCTGCGCGACCGCCATATCGGTGCGCGCGCGCCAGGCGACCGGCGTGCCCGCCGGCGCGACCAGCTGCGGAAACGCGGCCATGGTCGGATCACTCGTGCCGGATCCATCGCGCAGCGCCAGCCAGACTCCGCCGCCCGAGAGCACCACCAGGGCGATGCTCGCCGCGAGAAGCTGAGAGACGGTCAAGCTGAAGCGGCGGCGGACCGTCAGCCGAGCGTGGATCTCGGGCCAGAGGTCGGCCGCCGGCGCCCGGTTCTCGAGCGACTGCGCCCGCGCCACGACGGCGCGCAGCTCGGCCAGCGTGTCGCGGCAGTGCGCGCAACCCGCCAGATGCGTTTCGAGCGCGTCGCGCTCGGCGGACATCAGCTCGCCGTCGAGATACTCAGACAGCCGGTCAGTCCATTGGTGGTTCATCGATCCAGATACCTCCGCAGCGCCATCCGCGCGTGATGCAGCTGCGATTTTGACGTACCCGGCACGACGCCGAGCATGCGCGCGATCTCTTCGTGGCGATACCCTTCCACATCGTGGAGCACGAACACTTGTCGCGCTCCGTCGGGGAGCCGGGCGAGCGCCTCCTCGAAGTCCATCGACAACTCGACCGTTTCCCGCCGGCCGGTTGCCCGCTCCAGCGGCTGGTCGTCGGTGATGAATCGTCCCCGCTCGACGCCGACGCTTTTGCGGCGCGCCAGGACGACATTTACCGTCAGCCGGTGCAGCCACGTCCCGAATGCCGACTCGCCGCGGAAGGTGCCGAGTTTTTGCCAGGCGCGGATGAAGACATCCTGCGTGACATCGTCTGCCTCATCCCCGTCGAGCATGCGGCGCACGAGACTATGGACGCGCGCCGAGTGCGCTCGATACAGTCGCTCGAACGCATCCGCATCCCCGCTCGCCGCGAGGGCTACGTCAGCCTCGAGCACCTGTCGTGGCATGCACGGAGTTGGATAGCTCGACGCCGCAAAGGGTTGTAGCTTGCGAAATGCTCGCGGCCGCCGCCATTGGCCTGATTCTAGGGCTGCGCCATGCCTTTGAGCCAGACCACCTTGCGGCCGTTTCAACCCTGGCGACCAGGGAGACTCGGCTGTGGCCGGCCGCCCGGCTGGGGCTGGCGTGGGGGGTGGGTCATACGGCCACCGTCGGCATCGTCGCCCTCCTGATCATCGCGCTCGGCATCCGCCTGCCCGAATCGCTGTGGCCACTGGCCGAGCTGGTCGTGGCCGGGCTGCTGGTGCTGCTCGGCAGCGTGGTCGTGTGGCGCTACGCGCGCGGCCGCTGGCATCTTCATGTTCACAGTCATCAGTCTTCAGTTCCACACGTTCATCTCCACAGCCACGCTTCCGCCACCGATCACGAGCATGCCCATGCGCCGGCCGACACGCGCCGCTCGCTCGGCTTTGGCATCGCGCACGGGCTCGCGGGCAGCGGCGCGGTGGTGGCGCTGCTCGTCGCGGCCGCGCCCGATGGGGCGACGCGCATCGCGCACTTCGCGGCGTTTGGGCTGGGGACGATCGTGGGGATGCTGGCGGTTTCAGTCACGCTCGCCGCGCTGGTGCGGATGGCGTCGGCCAGGGGCGCGCAGTGGGCGACCGGCATTCATGTCGGCGCCGCGTTGGCGAGTGTCATCGCGGGCTTCGCGCTCGCGGGGCAGGTGATAGCTTCCCGGTAACCACCTCCGGAGCCATCCGTGCTCGTGCTCGCCGCCTTCCTCGTCGCGTGCGTTCAGGATTCCAGCGTCTCCTCCCCCCCGTCGTCTCAGCCAGCCGATTCTGTGCCATTCAGGCGGGGCCAGTGGGCCGCCCAATTCGGCGCCGGAACGAGCTCGGCGTCGTTCGGCTTTCTGAAATTTCGCTCGCCCCGGAGCGCCTGGGTGTTGGACGTTCGTCTCACGGGCGGCCACGGTGAGTCGCTGGTGACCGATTCCACCGGCACACACTTCGTCGCACTCAACTCTCGCGCCACGGTCGATCTGCGGGTGGGCGTGCGGCGGCATCGGATCGGCGGCAAGGTCATCCCGTTCTACTCGCTGGGAATTCTCGGTGGATTGTTTCACGCCACGTCGGTCAGCCCAGGGTTCGGCAACGACCGCAACGGCTGGACGGCGGGGGTGTTCGGGGACGTCGGCGCGAGCTACATGATCACGACGAACCTGGCGCTGGCGGCGACGGGTACGGTCACGCTGCGCTACTCCACGGAGACGAGCGAGGTGACAGGCCCATTCGGAACCCAGAAGGGACGGTGGTGGGACCTCTCGGGAACCGCGCCCAGCGCGACGATGCTCGTCATGCTGTTCTTTTAGGAAGGACTCTGGTGCGTGCCGCTGCCGCTGTAGATTCGCCCCCGCCACTCCACTTTGCGGCTGCCGCGCAGCGCGGACCGCAGCATGATGAACGCCACCATCGCCGCCCCCAGCGGATAGAGCAGCGCGTACAGCACCGGGCCCTTCTCGAAGGCGTAAATTGCGATCCACGTCGCGAGTGACGCGAGCGTCGCGATCCGGGCGAAGTCCCAGCCGCACACTGCCCAGAGCAGCGGCGGCGCGATCCAGACGAGCGACGGGACCCACATGACGAACGGAAGTGCCGCCCGAAGCCAACGAATCGGCGGCGCCATGTGCGGCGCGCCGAGGGCGAGGTTTTTGGACCACCCGTCGACGATCTCGCGTAGCGAACCGTACATCCGCGTCGCCATCTGCTCGGTGGCGTGCACGAGGAAGATGTCGCGGCCCGAGCGCACGTACGTCTGGGCCAGCATCATGTCGTCGGCGACGGTGTGCTTCACGGCCTCGTGCGTGCCCACCGCCTCGTACGAGGCGCGCGTCACCAGAATGAACTGGCCGTTGGCGATGGCGTTCCATTCCGTGCGCGTCCGATTCACGCGGCGCAGGTCGCCGATGCGCGCCTGGAGCGCGATGAAGACGTGCGGCTGGATCAGCCGCTCCCAGAACGTCTTCATCTCCTGGCGCGGAATCACCGACAGCAGATCCACACGCTCGGTCTGGAGCGCGTGCACGGCGCGCGGCAGCAGGTCGCGCTCGTGCTTGGTGTCGGCGTCGGTGAAGAGCAGCAGCTCGCCGCGCGCCACGCGATACCCCTGGACCAGCGCCCACTGCTTCCCGAACCAGCCGCTCGGCGGCTCGCTGCCGCGGATCAGGCGCATCCGGTGTCCGGTTGCTGGCTCGACGATGTCGGCTGTGCCGTCGGTCGAGCGGTCGTCCACGACGATGACTTCGATCGGGCGATAGGCGGTGGCGAGCACCGACCTGAGGCAGCGTTCGATGTTCCGGGCCTCGTTGCGCGCCGGGATGATGATCGACACGAGCGGGCCGCGCTGGAGCGGCGGGTAGTCGCCGAGGTGCGGCCGCCGCGTCGCGTAGCGAACGACGATCACGGCGAACGCGAGGATCCACGGCGCCGCGAGCAGCCAGGAGACCAGCGTCACTGCCGTTCGCTCTCGACGGCGGAAATCACGGTGGCCGCGGTGAGATGGCCCGTGACATTGGTCATCGTGCGGAACATGTCGGGGATCCGGTCCAGGCCGATCAGAAGGCTGAGGCCCTGGATGGGGAGGCCGATTGTAGTGAACGCCGGCAGCAGGCTCACGACGCTCGCCGACGGCACGCTCGCCACGGTCAGCGACGCGAGGAATACGGCGGCCGCCGCCTGAAACAGCGCTCCCGCCCCCAGCGGGATGCCGTACAGCTGCGCGACGAACAGCACCGCCACCGCCTGATACAGCGCGCTCCCCGCGCGGTTGATGCTCGCGCCGAGCGGCAGGGCGAACCCCGCGATGGTGCGGGGGATGGCGAGCTGGCGGTCGGCGGCGTCGAGCATGGTGGGGAGCGCGGCGAGCGAGGACGTCGTGGAGAATCCCATCAGCATCGACGGGAAGGCGGCGCGCAGGAAGCCGCGCGGTGTCAGCGGGACGTAGACGGCCGCGATGAAGACCAGTGCCCCCGCGATGACGGCAGCGACGAAGGCGAGCATGGCCTTGACCAGGTCCCAGCCGAATTGCGCGACGATGGGAAAGACGAGCGCAAAGATGCCGATCGGCGCGAGCAGCAGGACCCAGTGCACCACGCGGATCAGGGCGTCGGTCGCGCCATCGGCAAGATCGGTGAGCGCCATCCGCTTGTCGGGAGGCAGCGCGGCCGCGGCGAGCCCGAGGAACGTGACGAACACGATCACGGGGAGGAGGTTGCCTTCCGCCGCGGCGCGGACCGGGTTGGCGGGGATCAGCTCGACGATGAAGCGGGCGCTCCCGGGGATGCCCTCGGCCGCGCGGGAGATGAACGTCGAATCGGTGACGGCGGCTTCGCGCAGCGTCGCCTGCTTGTCGGGCGTCATGCGGCCGAGGGGGAGAATCGCGGCGCCGGCGGTGAAGCCGATCACGATGGCGACGACCGTGGTCGCCCAGAAGAAACCGAGCGTGCGGGCGACCAGCCGGCCCACCGTGCGCAGCTGGCCGAGCTTGGCGATGCCGGCGAACAGCGCGGTGGCGACGAGCGGCACGACGACCATCGACAGCAGATTGAGGAACAGCGTCCCGAGGGGCCGGACCCGTGGCGCGAACGGCGCGAGGTCGGGAACGAGGCCGAGACGGATGCCCGCGATCAGGCCTACGCCCATCCATACGTGGCTTCTCATTTGATCTTGGCTATTATATCCCGATGACCGATACCAAGTGGGCACTCATTCTCGGCGCCTCGAGCGGATTCGGCGAGGGGGCGGCCCGCGCATTGGCGCGGGCGGGCTATGATATCGTTGGCGTGCACCTCGACCGCAAGGCCGGACTCGAGCATGTCGCCGAAATCCGGCGCGATATCGAAGCGATGGGGGGGGGCCGCAAGACGCTGTACTTCAACATCAACGCGGCGGACGAGGCGAAACGCAACGAGGTGCTGGCAGAGCTCGCCGCGCAGAAGCTGAACATCGCCGTGCTGCTGCACT
>JAUYMC010000071.1 GCA_030699545.1 Gemmatimonadales bacterium
CGCGTCTGGAAGCCGGCGCCCTACATGCTGGTGCGGTCAGCGGAGTTCCCGTGGCTGGCTGCGAGCCCAGACGCCTTCGCCGAGCATCCCGACTGGCCCGGCCTGGGCGTCGTGGAGCTGAAGACCACGGCGGCCGTCCGCAAGGGCGACTGGCTCGAGGACGACGACACCGTGACGGTCCCGCCCTATCCGCGGGTCCAGCTCATCCACCACGCCCTCGCCGCGGGCCTCTCGTGGGGCGTCGTCGCGTGCGCGATCGGCCTGGGGATCTCGGCGCGCTTCGTCTACCGCGTCATGAAGCACGACGCGGCGTGGACGCGGGGGCCGCAGTACCTGACGCGGCTCGCGGCCTTCTGGGACGCGGTGGAGGCCGACGAGGAATGGCCCGCCGACGCGCACGTCGAGACGGGCCGAACGCTTCGCGCCCTCTACCCGAAGGAGGCGACGGGGAAGGTGATCGCGCTGCCGCCAGAGGCGATGGTGCTCTGCGA
Source organism: Gemmatimonadales bacterium (assembly GCA_030699545.1). Lineage (GTDB taxonomy): Bacteria > Gemmatimonadota > Gemmatimonadetes > Gemmatimonadales > GWC2-71-9 > 20CM-2-65-7. The sequence goes on from JAUYMC010000071.1 coordinate 492, forward strand.
CGAGTACGAGGACTCCTCTCGGCAAGAGAGCGAGTGGAAGGCTGCCAAGAAAGAAGCCAAGGCGCGCCTGCAAGCCCTCATGGGCGACGCGGGGACCGGCTTGGTCGACAGTGAGAGGTACGTGACATGGCTCGAGAGTCCACGCCGCGGGTACGTCGTGAGCCCAAGCAAGGCGCGGGTGCTCCGCGTCAGCCGGAGATGAGCAACCCGCCGGCGACGCCGATGCAGGATCTCGAGGGGCTGCTGAGGGGGCACACGAAGCGCTTCCTGGGGGCTCTCGGTCGTTCGGAGGACGCCGTTGCGCGCTTCTGCTCAGCAATGATGAGCTGGGCACAGAGGACTCCCGATCTCTTCGACTGCCTTCGCACGACAAAGGGGCGCGCATCGCTCATCTCGTCGGTGCTGGCCGCCGCGAACGTCGGGCTCTCCCTCGATGGCGTGACCGGGCAGGCGTACATCTTGCCGTTCAAACAGCGCGACGTGGGGATGACCGCGACGCTCATCGTCGGCTACCGCGGCATGGTCCAGCTCATGTACCGGAGCGGACTGGTGCGCGCGGTCAACGCCCGCGCGGTCTTCGAGGGCGAACCGTTCGAGTACGAGCTGGGCATCGCGAAGGTCTGCCGCCACCGGCCGCAGTCCCGCCGCGGGCGCCTCTGGATCCCCGACCTCGCCAAGGTAACGAACGTGTACGCCTACTTCGAGACGACCTCGGGCGGCACGGAGTTCGAGCCGATGACGTGGGGCGAGGTTCTCGAGATCAAGAAGATGTCCCGTGGTGCCGAGTCGAAGTTCAGCCCGTGGAACAGCCCCCAGGCGAGCACGGTCATCGCGATGGGCCTGAAGACGGTCCTGCGTCGCCTCGCGAAGTGGGCGCCCATGGCGGCGCAGGTTCAGCGCGTCATCGCGAGCGATGAGAGCTTCGACAACCGGACCATGGACTTCGTGATGCCGGTAGACGACGGCGTCTATTACGATGTCCTCAAAGACGAGGTCGAGATCCTCAAGAAGGAAGGCCGTGCCCTTCCCGAGCCCGCCGTCGAGCGCGAGGTCCCCGGCGTCAACGCGCCCGCCCAGCGCCAGCGGGAGACCGCCCCCGCTCAGCGGACGCGCCCGGCGACCGGGACCCCCGAGGAGGAGCGCCGTCGCCAGGAGCAGCTCGCTCTGCTCGACCTCGACGCGCCCATCGACCCCACCGAACTGCCGGACTGACGCCATGGACCGAAGAGACGCATGGGGTACGGCTGCGGCGCTCGTGGCGCTGCTGCTGCTGCTCGCCGTCCTGGTCGTCCTGGCCGCGCGCGGCAGCCAGGAGGAACTGGCCGAGGTCGACCCGTACGAGGACTACGTCAGCGCCTGCGAGGCCGAGCACCGCGCACACTGCGCGGGGGAGTGCGAACCGTGAGCGCCTGCGACGTGTACGGATGCCTCGGCGAAGCGGCCGATGCCGGTGATGCCCGCGTCCGCCCCCTCTGCGCCGGCCACAGCGAGGGGAACTTCCTGCTATGTCCGATGTGCGATGCGGCGTTCGAGAACGACGAAGATTTGACGATGATCCTCTACCGCCAGATCGACTTCTCGTCGCGCGCCTTCGGTCCCGGATCGCGCGCCCTCGGCATCGTCGCCCACATCCGCAAGGAGCTTCGCGAGATCGAGGCGGCGCCCAGCGACCTCGAGGAGTGGATCGACGTGGCGCTCCTCGCGCTTGACGGGGCGTGGCGCTCGGGCGCGAGCCCCGAGGAGGTCTGTCGGGCGCTCGTGGCCAAGATCGCGAAGAACGAGGCGAGGACGTGGCCGGCGCCCGGCGCGCAGGACCAGGCGATCGAGCACATCGAGGAGGCTACTTCGTGATCGATGACAGCAAGCTGCCGCGCAGCGTGAGGGAGCACCTCCTGGACCTCCCGCTGGACAAGCGGACCACCATCGTAGCCGCGTGGACCGTCGTGCAGACGGCCAGCCTCGAGACGGAAGCGAGTCGGCTCGCGAGGCCCGCTTCCGTTCGCGAAACGCTGGGCGAACTCCTCGGGCGCACGTTCGCGCAGGCTGCCGAGGGCCTCCAGGTCGACATGCACGAGGTCGCGAAGCGCGCGGCGTCCATCGTCGGTCGTCCCATCGCGACGGTGACGACGCTCACCGGAGGTCAAGGATGATCTTCATCGGCGTGGACCCGGGCGCGAGCGGCGGCA
>JAUYMC010000182.1 GCA_030699545.1 Gemmatimonadales bacterium
AGGGGGCGGCGCCGAAGCTGTGGTACTCGTGATTGCCGGCGGCGGGGCGCGTGCGGGCCTGGTGGCGCCCCCACGACGGATGGTAGCAGTCAGCGAACTCGGCGGCCGTCCCATTCGGATAGGCGTTGTCGCCGGCGGTGAACACGATGCCGGGGATGTCGTCGAGCAGGTCCGCGGTGCGCTCGTCCCCCGAATTGTCGCAGCTCGCGATGTCTCCCGCGCCCACCAGCACGGCCGACTCGGCGCGCGGTTCGACCGTCAGCGGCGATTCGGCGGTGAGGCCACCGGCGGCCGCGCGGATCGTCACCGACCCCGTCGCGACGCCGCGCGCCCGCCCCTCGCCGTCGACCGTCGCCACGGCGGGGTTGGTGCTGCTCCACGTCGGGGCCGTGGGAATCGTGTCGCCGTGGCGGTCGAGCAGCGCCGCCGTGAAGCGCACGACGCTGTTGACCGGGACCCGGGCGGTCGTGGGGGTGATCGCCAGCGTCCGCCCGTCGTCGACGGCCACGGTCACCGTGGCGGTGGCCGTCGCGCCTGAAGCCGACACGCCGACGAGCGCGGATCCCGGCCCCCGCGCGCGGACCCATCCGGCGTCGTCCACCGACGCCACCGATGGGTCGCTCACGCTCCAGGTCAGCGGCGGAGGTTCCGTGACCGGATTGCCATCGTCGAACACCGTGGCGGTGAAGCGCACACTGTCCTCGACGAAGAGCGTCGCCGCCGCCGGCGATACGGTGATGACGTAGCCGCTATCGGTGAGCTGATCGGGGCAGGCCGCGACGGCCACCGCCCCGGCGATCACCAGCAGCCGGCGCAACCCGACCCACATCGCCCTTCGCTCGGCTGTGCCCATGTATGCGCGTCCTCGGTGGCTAGAGCGGGAGGCGGTGTCGAAGCCGCGACCTCCGAGGTGGTATCCCCGGCGCTCTCCGTGAGCTACTCCCGCACGGGCTCCCCAACGCACAAACCGGGCCATCTGACATGTGACCGGCGAGGAGGTGATTAATCCTCTTGCCGCCTCGGAGCTAACTCTCTATGGTGGGGTTGTCGCCATTTCCCCTCCCGAGCGTGGTCGTCTGACCTAGGGCGGAACGCCAGTTCTCCTACGCCCAGGACGACGCATGACATTTGCCTTCAAACTCTCTCGACGGTTGGCGCAGAACGTCTGGGTCGGGGCGGTCGCCGCGCTCGCTGCGTGCGCGGGGGACAGCACGAATCCCGACCTCGTCGCCCGTCGTGTCAAAACCATCACCATTGATCCTTCGTCGGCTGGCCTGGCCGTCAGCGAGAGCCGGCAGTTCTCGGCACGGCTGTACAACGCCCGCGGCGTGGAAGTGTCCGGGACCGTCGGTTGGTCGAGCACGGCCGGGACGGTGGCGGGCGTCTCGTCCGGGGGCTGGGTCACGGGCCTCACGAGCGGCACGGCGACGATCCACGCTACCGCGGACGGCGTTTCGGCCTCCGCGGCGGTGATCGTCTCGGCGGACGGCGACAGCGAGCCTCCGCCGCCTCCGCCTCCCCCACCGCATGCGGGGTTCCACGTTGTCCCGAGCGGTTCGAGCGCCGGCGACGGCAGCGCCGCCAGTCCGTGGGATCTGGCCACCGCCCTCTCCGGCGCCGGCGGGCGGGTGCAGCCCGGCGACACCGTCTGGCTGCATGGCGGGACCTATCGCGGCAACTTCCGCAGCACGGTAAAGGGGACCGCGACCGCTCCGGTCGTCGTGCGGGGCTATCCCGGCGAGCGGGCGATCATCGATGGCGCGAGCGGCAGCGCGACGGCGAGCACGTGGTATGTGGGCGGGCAGTATTCGGTGTTCTGGGGGTTCGAAATCACGAACTCCAATCCGACGCGCGTGTTCTCCACGGTCGGCGACCGCCAGAACGTGATCGCCAACTACGCGTCGCACACCAAGTACATCAACCTGGTCGTTCACGACGGCGGAGTCGCATTCTATAACGAGGCGAACTACGTCGACGTGGAGATCACGGGCTGCATCATCTACAACATCGGGTGGCAGGGCGGCGACCGCGGTCACGGCCACGCGCTCTACATCAAGAGCAATACCGGGCCCGTCCTCGCCCGCGACAACGTGATGTTCAACCAGTTCGGCTACGGGGTGCACGTCTTCTCCAACCCGAGCTCGGGCCAGCTGAACAACATTCGGCTCGAGGGGAACGTCGCCTTCAACAACGGGACGCAGGCCACCAACTCGACCGCGTCCAACATCCTGGTCGGCGGGGACGACTACGCGACGGGCAACGTGCTGGTGGGCAACATGACCTACTCCTCCCCGGGCGTCGCGAACCGCAACGTCCACGTCGGTTACGGGACGCTGAAGAACGGGACCGTGCAGCTCGTCGACAACTACTTCGCCGGCGGGTCGACCGTGCTCGACGTCGGCTACTGGAGCAGCGTGACCGCCACCGGAAACCGGATCACGGGCACGAATGTGGTCGTGAAGCTGAGCGATCCTGGGCTGCCGCTGAGCCTGTTCACCGGGCAGACGGCGTCGGTCCTGCCGACGGTGACCAAGGTGGTCGTCCGGCCGAGCCCACACGAGGTGGGACGCGCGAACGTCGTCGTGTACAACTGGAGCCGGCTCGACGCCGTCACGCTCGATCTGTCGGGCATCGTGGCGGTTGGGGCCGATTATGAGATTCGGAACGTGCAGGATCTCTACGGCACGCCGGTGGCGGGCGGCCGGTACGCCGGCGGCTCCGTCACGCTGCCCATTCGCGGTGTGCCGCCGCCCGTCCCGATCGGGATGACGAGCTCGCGGGCACCCGCCACGGGGATCGATTTCAACGCCTATATCGTGACCAGCCGATAGGAAAACGCCCTGAGGAGCTGAAGCCTCTGTGCGACTTTGGCTTAATCCCATTGTCGACGGCGATCTAGCCCGTTACGGTGCATCCGTCGGCTGCGTGGCTTAGCCATCGGGTGCCTCTGCATTAACACCCGCGCGCTCCCCGACCTGAACGCTGTGCCGGGGAGCCGAGCCTGCCTGTTCGCCTCTCCAAAAAACGACGACGAAAGGACAGGCTCATGACGTTCGCCTACAAGCTGTCTCGACGGTTGGCACAAAACTTCTGGGTGCTGGGTACCGCCGCCGCGCTCACGGCGTGTGCGGGGGAATCGCCGCTCGTGCCCACCGATGTCACCACTCCCGTCAGCTCCATTTCGATCAGCCCCGCGACGACCACCTTGGCGGTGGCCGAGCAGATCCAGCTCGCAGCGGCGCTGCGCGATTCGACGGGCGGGACGATCACGGGCCGGGCGGTGACGTGGACGACGGAATCGGCGGCGGTCGCGAGCGTGTCGGCGAGCGGCGTCGTGGTTGCGGCGGGCGCGGGCAGCACGACCATTCGCGCCAACAGCGGTGGCAAGACCGGATCGGCGACGGTGACGGTGACCGCCGGCGGAGGCGGTACCACGACCGGGCCGCGGGCCGGGTACCACGTCGCGCCGAACGGTGCGAGCGGCGGCGACGGCAGCGAAGGCAAGCCGTGGAATCTGGCGACCGCGCTGGCGGGCGCCGGGGGCCGCGTGCAGCCGGGCGACACGGTCTGGCTGCGTGGCGGCACTTACCGCGGGACGTTCAAGAGCACCGTGGCGGGCACCGCCGCCAAGCCGGTCGTGGTGCGCGGCTATCCGGGCGAGCGTGCGATCATCGACGCCGCGGGGTCGCTGTCCAGCACCTGGTCGGTGCAGGCGCCGTACGTGGTGTTCTGGGGGTTTGAAATCACGAACTCCGATCCCAACCGGGTGCTGTCGTCTACGGGCCGCCGGGGCAATGTGGTCTCGAACTACGCGTCGCACACGAAGTACATCAACCTCGTGGTGCACGACGGCGGCGTGGCGTTCTACAACGAGTCGCAGTTCTCCGAGGTCGAGATCGTCGGCTGCATCATCTACAACAGCGGGTGGCAGCGGTCCGACCGCGGCCACGGCCACGCGATCTATCTGCGCAGCAATACCGGGCCCGTGACCGCGCGCGACAACATCATGTTCAACCAGTTCGGCTACGGCCTGCACGTGTTCACGAACCCGGGCGAAGGCACGCTGAACAACATCCGGCTCGAGGGGAACGTTGCGTTCAACAACGGGACCCTCTCGTCGAACTCGACGGCGTCCAACATCCTGTTCGGCGGTGACGACTACTCGACGGGCGGGGTGCTCACGAGCAACATGACGTACTCCTCGCCGGGCGTCGCCGGCAAGAACGTCCAGCTCGGCTACGGCACGGTGAAGAACGGCAGCGTGCAGCTGGCGGACAACTACTTCGTGGGCGCCGCGACGGTGCTGGAAGTGGGCTACTGGTCGTCGCTGTCGGCGAGCGGCAACCGCTTGATGGGGACGGGGACGGTCGTGAAGCTGAACAACTCGTCGCAGTCGACGAGCACGTTCTCCGGCCAGACCCAGAGCGCGTTCCCGACGTCCACCCGCGTGGTGGTGCGGAAGAACCCGTACGAGACGGGACGCGCCAACATCGTCGTGTACAACTGGGGCCGCGCCGGCGCGGTTACGGTGGACCTGGCGGGGGTGCTGCCCGTGGGCGCCGAGTACCGGATTCACAACGTGCAGCGGCTGCATGGCGCGCCGGTGGCGTCGGGCACGTTCGGGGGCGGTTCCATCAGCCTGCCGATGGACGGCGTCAGCCCGCCGGTCCCGGTCGGGATGTCGAGCTCGCGCTCACCCGCGACGGGCGTCGACTTCAATGTTTACGTGGTGACGATCCGCCGGTAACGGCCGTGCTTTCGCGGCCGGCACTTCCTTTTGACATGCGGTTATACATGGCATGCCATTCGCGGCCCTGGTCGGACTGTTCATTACGGTACACGGCCTGTGGGGCGCGCCGGCCCGGCCGGTGCCGGCGGCCCGCGTGCATTTCGCCGCGCCCGCCCCGCGCG
>JAUYMC010000183.1 GCA_030699545.1 Gemmatimonadales bacterium
GGTGGATCGCCCGGGCGATCACTTCCTTGCCGGTTCCGCTTTCGCCGGTGATCAGGACCGTCGTATCATGCCCGGCGACGCGCGCGACGAGGTCCAGGGCGGCGCGCATCGCCTTGCTGTGGGCGACGACGCCCCGCTCGGCGGGGCTCGAGGCGAGCTGGGCGCGGAGCCCCGCCACCTCGTAGCGCAGCCGCTCCCGCTCCTCCGCCTTGCGGAGGGTGAGAACGACCTCGTCGGGGCGGAACGGCTTGGGGAGATAGTCGTAGGCCCCTTCTTTCATAGCGGCGATTGCCGCGTCTTCGCCGCCGTAGGCGCTCATCATGATGACGAGCGCGCTACCGCCGCGGCCCTTGAACGCGCGCAGGAAGCCGAGGCCGTCCAGCTCCGGCATGCGCACGTCGCAGAGCACGAGATCGAACGACTCGGCCAGCGCGCGCTCCAGGCCCCGCTTGCCATCGGTCTCGGCGGTGACGCCGTAGCCGGCGTCCGAGAGCAGCAGGCCGAGGCTCTGTCGCAGGCCCGGTTCGTCGTCGATGACGAGGACGCGCTTCATGTGGCCTCGGGGAAGAACATCTTGAACGCCGCCCCCCCTTCACGCGCCGAATCGACCCAGACGACGCCGCCCATTTCGTGGACCGCGCGGGCGACGATCGCGAGGCCGAGGCCCGTGCCGCGGCCGGGGGCTTTGGTGGTGAAGAACGGCTCGAACACCCGCTCGTGGTCCTCGCGCGCGACACCCGGACCCGAGTCGGTGACGAAGAGCAAGGCGCCGATCTCGCCCGCCGCGAACTCGACGCGCGCGGGACGGCGCTCGGGCTTGCGGGCGAAGGAGATCCGGACGGAATCACTCGCGCGCTTGGGCGATACGAGGCCCGGCTCGTACGCCCAGCGCCGCGCTCCGATGACGATGCAGGCATTCTTCCCGGCGGCTTCCGTAACGTCCACGGCGTTCAACAGGAGGTTCACGAGGGCCTGCTCCAGGATGTGCGCCTGGCCGAGGATCGGGGGGACGTCGGCCGTGATATCGAGGGCGATGGGAACGTTGCGGAACGAGCCCTGGGCCCGCAGCAGGTCGACCGCGCTCTGGACGATCTGCGGTGGGTGGATGGTGACCGGGGGGTCCTCCTGCGGGCGGGCGTAATCGAGGAGACCGCGCACGATGCGGTCGACCCGCTCGAGCTCGCGCGTGATGCCGGCCATCACTTCGGCGTCGGCGCCGCGGCGGCGCAGCACTTCGACGTAGGTGCCGATGGCGCCGAGGGGGTTGCCGACCTCGTGGGCGACGCCGGCGGCCAGCCGTCCGATGCTCGCCAGCTTTTCGGTGCGGACGAGTTGGCTCTGCGCGTCGAGCAGGCGCGCGGTCATGCGATTGAGCCGTTCGGCGAGGATGGCGAAGTCGCGGGTGTCGGCGTCGGGCGCGGTGGCGTTGAGGTCACCGTCGGCCACGGCATCGGCGGCGGCCATCACGTTTTGCAGGGGCCGGAGCACCAGTCGTTTCACGAGCGAGCTGCCGTAGAGGACGATGATGCCGACCTCGGCGGCGACGACGAAAATAATGAGGGCCATGCCCGTTTCGGCGGCGATGGCGAGGGCGAGGAGCGAGGTCGCCACGCCGACGAGGAGGGCGAAGGCGGCGAGGAAGCCGAAGTAGAACAGGAGCTCGGTGCGGAGCGCGGGCTTAGGAGTCACGGTGCAACAATATGCACTACGGCTTGCCTACAGACAGGAGAGCATCTCGTAGGTGGGGATCTACGTTAGTGCAGGGGATCCCGTGGAATCCAGCCGGCACGCTCTATTTCGGGCTCGTGCCGGAGTGCCTCGATCACGCGATTAAGCCCTTCATAGGTCGGTCCAGGGTCGGGGATTCGCACAAAGAATCTCCCCACGTTTGTGACGCCGATGACGTGCATGGAGTGCCGGTCGATGAACAAGGCCTTGGCGGAGTCGGACACATTCGGCTTGAACGTGAGGGAAATGTCCGTTCGAAACACGCGGAATGAGTCCCCGGGAAGTGCTACGACTCGCGAGGTGTCCAGGTCGGGCAAGTCGTTGACTAGCAGACGCCATTTGGGTGCATGAACACTGGGCTGAGACGTTTCCGCCGGAGTCGGTGGTCGATTGGGGCGACACGCAGCGAACCAAACTGACCCCAGCACTGCAAGCATGAACAGCGGCGCGCCGTGCATGGCTGGATAGGCTGTCGATAAACGCATCGGCACTCCTATTAACCTACGGATTGGTGTGTCCGCCAAATGCGGGCGCAGGTGTGATCGTTCCTTTGCCACGCGTGAATGTGGAGCACGCATCAGACGTCGGAATCGCAGCTCGCATGTCGACACCGGCGGCAAGGTTTCGATAGTGAATATTACAACCGGTGATCGTGCCTGGATGGCTCCAGACGCTGTGAAATCCCAGTCCATCTTCCTTGGGCTCCTCCGTCCAGATCATCGTGAAAACACCCTCTGCCGCGACGACTTGGCCACCATCTTCAGAGATTCCGAACCAGAACACCTGTCCTGGTATGGTCCCCCTTCGTTCGTCCTCACCCCAGAGCGGCATGGATCACATCGTCGTCGAGAAAAACGGCGGCGTTTGGCGTGTGGATCCTAATGGGGTAATTACCCCATATCCGCGGAACCAGCCGGGTCAGTGCGATCCGTTGAGTCTGTGACCAACCAGAGGACCGAATCATGAAACTGCGCTGGCTGACATTGACCGTGAGTTTCTACCTGTTCGCTGGGTCTCAAGCCGCGGAGGCGCAGACGTCACCATGTCTGGCGAATCCTGATACCGCCGCTATCCATGTCGCGTTTGTCACGCGGCAGGTCACCGTCGGCGATTCGGCGCGGCTTGCACAACAGGGGCTGCCCTACCAACCTCCGGCCGGTGTCGCCCTGGTTTCGGATACGACGATCTGCCGGGCGGTGATTGATGCGTACAACGGCCTGGACTCGGTGCCGGCGACAAATGTCGCCCGGGCCTACGTGATGACGGTTGGGACGACGGCCTACGCGATGGTGGGTGACACGTCTGGTGTCGTTTATATCGTCTTTGATACGGCCTATAACGTTCTGGGTGGTATTGTCCCCATGCAGTGAACCTTCATGACGATTACCGCGCCTGTGCCCCAACCCGCTCCGCATGAGTGAGCAGGAGCCTGGCCGCCGCGGTATCCCCCCGCATTCTCGCGGCCCCAGCCTGATTGCGGTACATCGTCGGACAGCGCGGACAGGCCGAGTCGGCCCGAGCGAGTAACGAGTCGACAAGTGTGGTCCGGCCGACCACGTAGGCCATGTGCGCGCTGGCGACGTGGATCCGGCCGTCCGCACCGTAGATGGTGCCGGCCCGTCGAAACGCTTCGAGCGCCTGCGCCGGGCGATTCGCCCACAAGAACTCCCACCCCACATAGTCCCAGGTACGGTACGAATCGGGCGCGTCGTCGATCAGGTTCGCGGTGGCTGCACGATTGTCACGCCAGGCTGGCACTCGAAGGGCTGATCGTATGCCGCCCAGCACCACGATCACTACCGTGAGGGCGGCGAACGCCCGCGGCTGCAGCTGGCGAGCCCTGGCGCCGGCGGCCAGCGCCAGGCCCGCGGACGGCAGGTACAGCAGTCGCTCGGCCACCACGACACTGTGGGGAAACAGCAGATTCGCGACGGGGAAGTAGGCGACGCCGATCAGGGCCAGCCCGAAAGTCTCAACGCGACGACCACGCCGCCAGGTGAAGGCCAAGAGCGCGCCCCAAAGAACAAGACACGCGACGCCCAGGAGAAAGCGAGAGTCAGAGGGCGTGGTGATCGTGACTCGGGAATCGGGCGAGTAGTCCGCCTGCAAGTGAAGAGGAAAGAGCAGCAGCCGGACGACGTCGAAGAATGCGGCCACGGCCGTCAGCCGAATGGCGACCGGACTCTGGCCGAGAAACTGCGGCGCCAGGGGGTGAAACCCGGCATACGGGTGTAGCACGGACCAGCGCAATGCGGCATACGCGGCCCCGAGCAACAGCCAGCTGACGCCGAACGCGATGAGACGCCGGCGATCCGGCCAGGGGGCGAGGCGCACCGCCCACGCCAGCAGGATCAACGGCGGAGCGACGACCGCATTCTCCTTGCTCAGGATCCCGCCGACCATTGCGGCCGCCGTCCACCCGACGCTTTGCCGCACGACGGCCGCGTAGACGGCCAGGAAGACGAAGAGCGCGGCCATCAACTCGCTCCGTCCCACGACGTACGCCACCGCCTCGACATGCACCGGATGGACCGCGAACAGCAGACCCGCGAGCAGCGCCGCGCGATCGCCCGCCCAGCGGCGGGCGAGAACGGCCACGACGACGCTCACACCCGCATGCAAGAGCACGTTGACGGCGTGGAACCACGCGGGCGACCCGAGCTGCCAGTCCAGCGCGAACGTTGCGATGGGCAGGGGCCGGTACAACGTGCCGGAAAGGTTTCCGGGCCAGTACGGCTCAACGAACGCTCTCCAGATGCCCGAGGCGTCGTGTACGAGGGGATTGAGGGCGATGATCGCGATGTCGTCGTATACAAAGCGGTTCCACAATGCGCCGACGTAGACGACGAGGGCGCACGCAGCGACAGCGAGGTACAGGCGGCGTCCGCCGAGCTCGAGGTTCATATAGACGCGCAAAACAAAAGAGCGGCGGGCAGTAGCCCCGCCGCTCTTCCGTGCGTCAGGCCAGAGACCTTACGCGCACTTCGGCTCGCCCTCTTTGTTGGCCGGGGCCAGCGCCGTCCCACCCACGTAGATCGAGCAGGTCTTGAGGGTCGTGGTGTGCGACACGTTGGCCGTGAACCCGTCGGCCGTCGTGGTGATGGTCGGGCCAATCACGCCGCTGGTCGTCGCATACGCCGTACCCAGGTTGCTCGTGTACTTGACCGAGTCGGCGAAATACGCCTCTTCGGCGGTGATCAGGTTACGAAGATCCGACTTCATCGACGCGAGATACGCCTTCTCCTTCGTGTTCGCGAACTTCGGGATCGCGATGGCGGCAAGAATGCCGATAATCACCACGACGATCAGAAGCTCGATCAGTGTGAAACCCTTGCGGTTCATCTGGACTACCTCCCTGTAAGGAACTGAGACACAGTTCACCCGAAATTTCCGGCCACGTGAGAAGCACAAATCGTGCCTTTTTTGGGTCGAACTTCGTAAGCTACTGGTACAACTGTTGTTATGACGATCATGTGGGGTCTCGCCGACGCCCAAAATCACCCGTCCGGTCATGCTTTTTGCAAAAGCCTCGCTGGACGCCAGAGTTTGTAAGTCATTGTAAATACTGGCGATACCACGGTTCCTCAGCCGGAGCCACGCGTACCGCATCCGCCGCGATGGCGCGTGCCCCCACCGTATCGCTCCGCGTCAGACTGGTCAGAAACTCAACACGCCGGGTCATGACCTGTGCCTGCTGCGGAGCGGCCCGGAGCCGCACGAGGAGCGGCGCGGCGGCGGCGGTGTCCCCCGCGCCGAGGAGGAGGATCGCGTGCCCGGCGGTGACGAACGGATCGCCTGCGAACAGCGAATCGGCGATCTCGTATTCGCGCCGCGCGGCGGCCTGGTCGCCCATCCCGGCGAACACCGCCGCGGCCGACGCATGCCCGCGTGCCGACTCGGGATAGTCGGCGAGCAGCACGAGCAGATGCGTCCGGTTGTCGCGCCACGCCGGAAGACGATCGAGCGTCCTGATACCGCACCCAAGAATCGCAAGGGCCGCGAGCGCGACCGCGTTGCGTCGCGCGGCTGCGGTCATGATCGCCAACCCCATCAGCACGGCCGGCACCATCACGGCGAGATACAAGTTGCGCTCGGCCAGCACCACACCGGACGGGAAGAGCAGATTCGCCGTGGGCAGATAGGCGAGCGCCGCGACCGCCGCCGCAAACGCGATCGCCGGCGCGCGCCGTCGCGCCACAATGACGACAATCGGAACGGTCACGACCAGCATCGCGCCGAGCAGCGCGGGAAATGAAGAGCCGTCGCGCGCCGGGATGACCTGCGGACCGTAGTCAGCCGAGAGCGACACCGGCCAGACGAGCAGCGTCGCCGCGCGCAACACCGCCGGTAGGGCAATCGCGAGCCGGCCGCCGGTGCCGCGCTCGAGGAAGACGGGCGCCACATCGCTCGCTCCCTCGCGGCCGATGGACATCCAGAGCGCGAGAAATGCCGCCGTCACAACCGCGAGCCCGATCCAGAGACCGACCGGGTAGGGCCGCCTGTTCTCCTGCGGCGAGTCGAGCCAGCGATCGAGCAGTATGGCGACACCAGCGATGACACCGTGCTCCTTGCTGAGCATCGCCAAGCCTGCGAGAACCACCGCGCCCAACCACCAGCCGCGGCGCGCCGCCAGGACTGATCCCAGGATTCCCGCCGCGGCGAGCAGCTCCGCCCGCCCCACGAGACCGGCGACGGCCTCCGCATGAACGGGGTGCCAGGCGAAGATCAGCGCCGCCGCGAGCACCCCCGGCGGCGGCAGCCAGCGCGCGATCACCAATCCAAACAGGACCGTCGCCAGGCCATGCCAGAACGCATTCATGACATGGATCCACCCGGGCCGGCCTCCGCTCAGCGCCCAATCGACCGCGAAGCTCAGGATCGTGAGCGGCCGGTACAGCCCGGCGCCCGATCCCCGAGGCCAGTAGGGTTCGTCGAACGCGCGCAGCGCGGTGCCGACCGAATGCGCGGCGGGGTTGTTCGCGACGATCGCGCGGTCGTCCTGCACGAAGCCGTAGCGGACCGTCGGCAGGTACAGCGCCACCGCGGCGGCGAACACAACCGCCGGCTTCACTGTGCCTCGAGTTGGCGCGCGTGGGCGACCAGGGAATCGGCGGTCGCCGAATCGCCGCGAGCCCGCGCCGCCGACGCCTCGGCCCGGTACCCGCCCGGACAGCCGACGCACAACTGGTCCGCCCGTCGCATGTACTCGTGCGCCAGATCGGGGTGCCCGCTCGCAAACGCGGCTGCCGCTCCCGCGACGTAGGTCGAATGCCCCCGGTCGAAGATGCCGATCGCCACCTGCAGGGCCGCGAGCGCTTTCTCGGGCTCGCCGGACGCCAACAGGAGCGCACCCGTACGCGCCGGTCCGGCGTACGACCGGGGGGAGTCTTCGAGGATGCTCAGCGTCACCGCGACGTCGCTGCGCCAGACGGGCACGCGCACCGCGCTGCGGACCCCGCCCGCGATGACCACGCCGGCCAGGAGCGCACCGTAAGCCCGAGCGTTCAGGCTGCCGAGCCACGCCCCCAGGGCCAGGACGAGCCCGACAGACGGGAGGTAGAGCGTCCGCTCCGCGATCACGACGCCGACCGGAAACAGGATGTTGGCGACCGGGAGGAAAGCAATCCCGATCCACCCCAGGCCAAAGGCCTCGATCCGGCGGCCACGACGCCACGCGAAGATGAGGAGGGCCGTCCACACGGCGAAGCAGGCCAGCCCCACCACGAAGCGCGGCTCGACGAGCGACGCGACGATGGTCCGCTCGGCCGGCGAGTAGTCCGCGCGCAGGGTCAGTGGAAAAACGACGAGGCGCGCGACGTCCGCCAACGCCGCCACGCCGGTCAGCCGGACGGCCGCCTGCCCCGCTCCCACGAACACCGGCGCCACGTTCTCGTACCGCGCATACGGGGCGAGAATCACTCCCCGCGCCGCCGCATACGCCGCGCCGAGCACGACCCAGCTTGCCACGAATGCCAGCAGCTTCGGCCGCGTGGGACGTGCCAGACCGAGCGCCCAGGCCCAGGCGATGAGGGCCGGCGCGACAGCGGCGTTTTCTTTGCTCAGCATCCCGCCGGTCATGGCCAGCACGCTCCAACCCACGCTCTGGCGCACGACGCCCGCATACACGGCCAGACAGGTGAACGCGGCGGCCATGAGCTCCGCCCGACCCACGACGTTGGCGACGGCCTCCACGTGGACCGGATGCACCGCAAAGAGCATCCCGGCGGCCAGGGCGGCCGCCGCGCCCGACCAGCGCCGGGCCAGTGCCGTCACGGCGACGGTGGCCGCGGCGTGCCACAGGAGGTTCACGGCGTGAAACCATGTGGGGCCACCCACCCGCCAGTCGAGGACGTACGTGGCGATGGCGAGCGGCCGATACATCTTGCCCCCCATCTCCGGCGGCCAATAGGGCATTGTGAAGGTGCGCCACAGCCCGTCGAGCGAGTGCACGAGGGGATTGAAGACGATGATATAGCGGTCGTCCATGACGAAGTCGTTCCACAGCGCGCCGAGGTGGACGACCACCGCGCACGCCGCGACGGCGAGGTAGAGGCGCCTACCGTCCACGGCTCATCGCGAACAGCCATCGCCCGCCGGACCAGCGGTACACCCCAGTGAGCCACCCCGGATACGCCTCCATCAAGCTGCGCAGCTGCCCCGCCGACGGCGACGTCGCGCTCGCGAGCAGGACGTGCGTGACCCCCATCCGCTCGAAGTAGGCGCG
>JAUYMC010000187.1 GCA_030699545.1 Gemmatimonadales bacterium
GTCTTCTTGCCGTCGACCTCCTTCGGGCCGGTCCACCCCTTCGGCGTTCTCAGAACTATCATCGGCCAGCGCGGTCGCTGGGGCCGGGCGCCGGCCCGCGCCTGCTGCTGGATGGCGCGGATGCGCTCGATGACGGAGTCCAGGGCGGCGGCCATCTGCTCGTGCATGGCCGCTGGGTCAGAGCCCTCGACAAAGTAGGGCTCGTGGCCGTAGCCGACGAGCAGGCTCTCGAGCTCCCCCCGGTCGATCCTGGCGAGGATGGTCGGGCCGGCGATCTTGTACCCATTGAGGTGCAGGATCGGCAGGACGGCGCCGTCGGTCGCGGGATTGAGGAACTTGTTGGAGTGCCAGGCGGTCGCGAGCGCGCCCGTCTCGGCCTCGCCGTCGCCCACGACGCAGGCGACGATCAGATCACGATTGTCGAAGGCAGCCCCGTAGCCGTGCGCCAGCGAGTAGCCGAGCTCGCCCCCTTCGTGGATCGACCCGGGCGTCTCCGGCGCCGCATGGCTCGGGATCCCTCCCGGAAACGAGAACTGTTTGAAGAGACGCTGCATCCCGTCAACTTCCCGAGAGACGTTGGGGTAGAGCTCGCCGTAAGTGCCCTCGAGATAGGTGTTGGCGACCATCGCCGGGCCGCCGTGCCCAGGGCCGCACACGTAGATCATGTCCAGGTCGTACTTCTTGATCGCCCGGTTCAGGTGCACGTAGATGAAGTTGAGGCCGGGCGTCGTCCCCCAGTGACCGAGGAGGCGGCGCTTGACATGCTCCGGGCGGAGCGGCGCTTTGAGGAGCGGGTTGTCGCAGAGGTAGATCTGTCCCACGGACAGATAGTTCGCAGCTCGCCACCACGCGTCGACCGCGGCCAGCTCCTTCGCCGACAGTCGCTTCCCCATCGGGGTCTCCATCGCCTCCTCGGGGGTCATGTCAGGCGGAACTCCCGCACCTCGGCCGCGGCCAGCTCGTGCACCCGGTCGCGGAACCCGACCTTCATCAACGGCGCCAGGCAACGCTCGGTGCTGACGCGCAGCACGTCCTGGGTGATGTCGAGCTCGAGTGAATGTCCCCGGTAGCGCACGAGCAGGTGGAGGCGTCGCACCGGCTTCGGCAGGCGCGGGTTGAGCCAGAGCACGTCGCCGCGCAGCTCGAGCCCCGTGTAGCAGCGTTGGAGCACGTCCACCGTTCCCGCCATCGCCCCCAGGTGGATCCCCTCTGGCGTCGTGCCCCCCTGGATGTCGGCCACGTCGCTCGCCAAGGCTACCATGAAGAGGTCCCAGGATCCGGGGCGGTCGGCGCGGGCCAGCACCCAGGAATCAGCCACGCGGCCGAGCGTCGAGTCGTGCGCGCTCCGCCGGTGGTAGTAGTCGACGTTGCGGGGGATCGTCTCGTACTCGAAGGGATAGCCGAGCCGTTCGAAGAGCGCCCGCAGCTCCTCGGACGAGAACAGATAGAAGAGCATCAGGACGTCGGCCTGCTTGGAGAGCTTGTAGCGGTTCGTCGTGTCGCCTTCGGCATCCAGGATGAAGTCAAGCCGGTAGAGGTGGCCATACCGTTTGCGGTAACCCTCCCAGTCCAGCTCCTCGAGCGTGCCGTACCCCTCGAACTGGCTGAGGATGCCGTCGTCGTGGAACACGAGCTTCATCCGGCGGCTGATGCGGTCCCACGCCGCCATCTCCTCGTCCCCGAGCGCGAGCTTCTCCTGGAGCTGGGCCCGCGCATCCGCGGGCAACAGGTCGAGCACCTCGGGGGCGCGACACAGCACCCACACCGCCATCAGGTTCGTATAGGCGTTGTTGTCGAGGCCGGGCCGATCGGCGCCGGGATAGCGGTCGTGGTACTCGTCGGGCCCCATCACGCCGCAGATCTCGTACCGGTCGAGCTCGGCGTTGTGGCGCACCGCGCTCGCCCAGAACCGGGCGATCTCGCAGATCATCTCGGCGCCGTACTCGACGAGGAACCTCGTGTCCCCCGTGACCTGGTAGTACTGCCACACGTTGTGCGCGATGGCGGAGCCCACGTGGCGCTGGAGCCGCGAGTGGTCCCGCATCCATCGCGCCGAGCGCGGGTTGAGGAACACCTCGGGCGTCTCCTCCCGGCCGTCGCTGCCGCTCTGCCATGGGAACATCGCCCCCATGAAGCCGGCCGCCCGTGCCGCGGCGCGCGCTTCGTCAAGACGCCGGTAGCGGTAGCGCAGCAGCGCCCGGGTGATCTCCGGCATGCGCAGGTTCAACAACGGGAAGACGAACAGTTCGTCCCAGAAGACGTGGCCGCGATAGGCCTCGCCGTGGAGCCCCCGGGCCGGCACTCCCACGTCGAGGTCCGTGGTGTTCGGCGAGACGGTCTGCAGCAGGTGGAAAAGGTGCAGGCGGACAACGACGGCGCTGGCGAGCGCACCATCCTCGGCCCCGTCGCCGTCGACCTCGATGTCGAGATCGATGTCGAAGGAACGCCAGAGATGTTCCCACGCCAGCGCGTGGGAGGCCAGGATCTCGGCGAAGTCCCCGGCGCGAGCCACCGCGGCCCGGGCTGTCAGGCCGCACTCGCTGATGGCCCGATCGCGGGAGGTGGAAAGGGCCATGACCTTCTCGACCACGACCGGCATCCCGGCGATCGCGTCCACTGAGAACTCCTGGCCGATGTACCCCTCCTCGTTCGTGGTCCTCCGCTCGGCCGCGGTCGGGCTGCCGTCCAGGAACACCCGGGTGCGCGCCACCTCGGCGATCTCGATCCGAGATTGACGGGTGTGGACCTTGAGGGCAAGGGTGTCCTCGTCGACGGGCAATGCCTCGAGGGGCTCGAGGTGCCGATTGGCCAGGTCGCGGTAGCGCTCGACGAGGCTGTTGACCACCCGTCCGTCGAGCGCGACGCGGAACTCTAGCCGCCCCGACCAGTCCTCGGGCGTGACCGTCGTCTCCAGCGCGGCGATGTGAGGGGTCCCCATGTGCACGAAGCGGCGATCGCGGACGCGGGTGGTCCGGCCGTCCGCGTCGCGGACACGGATGTCGCGCGTGAGGAACCCACGCCGGAGGTCGAGCTCCTGGCGATAGGCAAGTACGTCCATGCTTTCCAGGTTGAGCCACGCCCCGCCGTCGGGCCGGAAGGTCAGGGGCAGCCAGTTC
>JAUYMC010000190.1 GCA_030699545.1 Gemmatimonadales bacterium
GGTGGAGCGCCGCGCCGCCGGGCGCGCGGTCGAGCCGGGGCAGGTGGCGGTGGCGAACCCCAAGCGGCGCAAGAAGCCGCGGCGGCCGCGCTCGGCGGTGAAGGCGAAGGCGAGGGCCTCCGCATGACCACCGCGAAGCTCTTCGCCTGCTACGCGGTGGCGTGCTGGCTCTACGACGTGCTGTGGCGGCCGTCGATCGTGGCGCGCGAGGCCCGCGCGGCCGCCGACGCCCGCGGCAAGCCGTTGCTCAACGTGGGCGCCGGCACGCCCGGCAGCTCGCTGCGGACCTTCGTGGCCGGCCCGACGCTCTGGGGCGACGTGAACCTCGACGTCGCCGCCCCGCGTGGGACGCCCGGGCCTGACCGCGTCACCTGGGGCGACATCCACGCGCTCCCCTTCGGCGACGCCGCGTTCGGCGCGGCGATCGCCTCGCACGTGCTCGAGCACGTCGCCGACCCGGCGCGCGCCATGGCCGAGCTGCACCGGGTCGCCGACCAGGTGTTCGTGATCGTGCCCCGGTGGTGGGCGCCCCACACGTGGCTGCACCCGGGGCACCGCTGGTTCATCCCACCGTCGCTCACCCACGCGCGACCGCTTCGGAGGCTGGCCGCATGATCGACCGCGTCGCTGGCGCCATGCTCGGGCAGCTGCTCCCCTGGCCGCCGTCCCGCCGCCAGCTCGTGCACGGCGGCCTCGTGCTCCTGCACGTGGGGACGGCGCTGGGGGCGTGGCAGTACGCCCGCAAGGGCGGCTTCACGCTGCGGCCGTGGCACCTGCGGCTCCTCGCGGTCAGCGCCGGCGCGATGGCGCTGTGGACGCTGTCCTCGATGAAGGCCGAGCTCGGGATCACGTCCGCCGGGCCGGGGTTTCCGATGATCCCGGCGCCATCGTCGGCCGGGTATGGCGGGGGAGGCTGGCAGTGACGATGAGCGCGGCGTTCAGCCACTTCGAGGTCAACCCGTGGACGTGGATGCCCACGCCCGGGATGTCGCAGCCCAACCCGTACCAGCAGTACGGGCAGGCGCCCGCGCCGGCGGGCCTGCCGGTGGGCCTCGTCGTGGGCCTGCTCATCCTGTGGGGCATCGTCCGGATGGGTGGCGGCACGCGCGACGGCGTGGCGCCACGGCGGCGGAAGCCGAAACGCCGGCGCGCACTGACGCGCACTGGCGCGCGCCGGCGTGCGACACGCGAGTCGGTGCCGGGAGCGTTCGCGGGGCTGCGGTGGTGACCACAAGGAGATCTCGATGAACCTCTACACGCAGACCTGGAACCCCTACCAGAACCTCGGCCATGTCAACGGCTTCGGGGCCTCGATGGCGTCCGAGTACGCGCCGCCGGCGTCGTGGGCGGGCGGCAGCGGGTTCGGTCGCGCGGGGTTGGGCTGACCGCCGTTCTGTCCACCCGGCGTTGCCGGGCCGTTCGGGCAGATCATCGACCCTCGCACGGAGACGTCGCCGGCGTACCCGGTGCTGACGACTGGACTGGAGCCGTCGCTGACGTACCCGGAGCTCGTGAAGACGGACCTAGGGCCGCCCCCGGGGCTCACGCCATCGCCGTCGACCGCGCCGTTCCTCCAGGACTCGACCAAGCGCACGCTCAACCTGGTGCTCATGGGTGGCGCGCTGCTCGCCAGCTGGTGGCTCTGGGAGAAGCTCTTCTGGGGTCCGCGCCGTCGGCGCGGCATCAAGGCGTGGCAGCTCTGGAAGCAATGACCGACCCCGAGCTGCTCTCGCTCGTGCGCCAGGGCCAGCGGTGGGCGATCGCCGCGCGGCAGGATCGGGATCCGGTCGTGCAGCACGTCCACTGGAACTACGCACACGTCCACTTCGAGCTCGCGCACCACGGGGCGTCCCGCGCGCGGATCCGCCAGCTCACCGGCGTCGACATCGACGCGGCGCTCGCCGAGGTCGCCGCGGCGCAGCAGCGCGTGCAGCTGCAGCTCCTCACCGCCACCGGGAGTCCCGCATGGCGGTAGCCGGCATGCACACGAACGGCTTTGCGGGCTTCGGGCAGTCCGCCGTCGAGTGGCCGCGCGCCATCGGGCCGCTCGACGCCGGCGGCGCCACGGGGTTCCCGGCGCGCCGTCGCCACTCGCTGGGCCCGATCGTGGCGCCGCCGGCGCTGGCGACACCGCCCGCCACCGACCAGGCCGCGCTCGCGCTCCTCGAGGCCATCCCGGCGCTGCTCTCGACCTCGGACGCGAACCTGCGGACGTACCCCGTCGCGACGCGCGCGATCGCCACGGCGGACGCGACCTGGGCGGACACGCTCACGCTCCAGCGCGCCGAGTTCCTCGAGCGCCAGGCCTACCCGGAGCGCTGGCGTGGGCCGATGCCGAAGGTCGCGGCCTTCGCCGACGCGGTGCACCAGTGGCTCGTCGCGGGCGTGCCGCACGGCGAGCAGGCCTCGCCCGTGCAGTCGATCACGAGCGAGCTGCTGCACTACGTGCGGGCGGCCGCCACGGGGCAGCTCCCCCATGCCGCCGTGGCGTCGGCCGCGTTCCAGGCCGCGCTCCGCGACGCCTACGAGCTGGCGTGGCTCACGCATCACGCGCGCCAGGGCCACGGCGAGGTGTGGCGCGTGCCGGTGTCGACCGGGAGCGGGTCGGACGTGGCGTGGCGCTACGCCGACGAGGCCAACACGTACTTCCCGGCCGGGTTCGTCGCGCGCTGGCGCACCGACTGGATCCCGGGCGACCACACGGTGGCGACGGCCGCCTTCCTCGAGAACCGGCTGGCGGGGAGCGTCTTGGGGATGCGGGACGAGCTGGCGCGCGCGCAGGTCGCGCCGGCGCCGCCAGTCCCGCGCATGATGCCGGGGCTCCCGGGGCGGCTCCCGATGCGGATGGCCACGGCGGCGCTGCTCGGGGCGCTCGGGTGGATGCTCTGGCAGCGCTACGGCGGGGCGGTGCGGCGGCGGGCGGGGCGGGTGTCGCTCCCGTGGCGGCGCCGCGGGCGCCGCACGGAATCGGTGGCGCCGGCGTCCCCGCGTGAGATGATCCTGTCCTGACGACCGCGAAGGAGGCTCCGATGGCACGGCGTGGACTGCTTGGTGGTGGGTTGCTGGGACTCGTGGCGGTCGGCGGTGTCGCGTGGTGGCTGCTGCGCCGCGGTCGCGGTGCCGGCGCCGGCGGCGGGTTCAACCTCGCGCAGTTCGCTGACGCCGACATGGCGGCGATCTTCGCGGCTGGCCTCGAGGCCGGGTTCAACGTCTCACGGGCCGACGACCTCGAGATGGTGCACTCGATGCTGCCGCCGGGTGGCGACACGGTGAAGTCGCTCTTCGCCATCCCGGGGATCTCGCCGCCGATCCAGAAGCTCCGGTCGATGTCGGACCCCAACACCTACGACCTCTACGTGGACGCGACGCTGCTGCCGTCGACGGCCACCGCGGCCG
>JAUYMC010000193.1 GCA_030699545.1 Gemmatimonadales bacterium
GGCGCGGCGAACGTTTTCCGGTGTGAGTCCGCCAGCCAGGATGACGGGTCTCGTGGAGATCTCGACGAGGGCCCGGCTCGTTGACCAGTCGTGGGTCCTGCCGGTCGCGCCGGAAGCGCCGGTTGTGGGGTCGAAGGTATCGATGAGGAAGGCGTCGACGTAGGGCGCGAGGCGTTCGACATCTTCCTCGAGTTTCGCCTGGGCATGCATCCCAACCACCAGACTCTTTATGACGACGAGACCAGAGTCCATGAGCTTGAGGGCCTTCAACTGCCGGGGCGCGACGTCGCCGTGGAGCTGGACGATACGCGCGCCGAGTTGATGCGCGAAATCGTGGATGGCGCGCGCGTCGTCGAGGTAGGTGATGAGCACGCCGTAGCACGGTGGCGCCAGCCGAGCGATGATGCGGGCGGCGGAATCCTCGGTGAGGTCTTCGCTGTGCACGGGCAGCCGCAGCGGAAAGCCGAGGTAGCGCACACCGCAGCCGACCAGCATGTCGGCTTCCGCCTCGTCAATAATCCCGGCGATCTGGATGAGGTTGTCGGTCAGCATGGCGCCGTTAACGATGTGAGCGTATGTGCTCGTCGATATGCAGATCGCTGACCAGGTGGGCGACCCACAACGCGTACATCTTTCCCGTGAAATGGAGTCCGTCGCGCGCGACGAGCATCGGGTCGTCCGCCGCCAGTCGCGAGAGCGGCGTGATGTCGGCATAGAGCGCGCCGCTGGATTGGGCGATCGACCGGTTGACCACGTTGTATTGGTCGATTTCGTCGCGGATGCGGTCGGGGCCGAAGAGGTGCCCGCGCGGCGTCACGCCGTAGTCCGGCACGGACAGCACCAGGACACGCTCCGGGCGTCCGCCCGCGAGCGCCACCGCCATCTCCAGGAGCTCGGTGAACTCGTCGCGATAGAGGTTGATGTCCATATTGGCGAACTGGTTGTTGACCCCGATCAGCAGCGAGACGAGGTCGTACGGCGGGCCGGTCTTTGGATCGGCGCGCAGGGCGGTGAGGAGATCGGTGGTCGTCCAGCCCGTCTTCGCGATGTACTCGACGCCAGTGACCGACACCCCGCGGCTGGCGAGCGAGTCGGCGAGCTGCGCGGGCCATCGCTGATCTTCCGCGACCCCTTCGCCGATGGTGTACGAATCGCCCAGGGCGATCATACGAATCTCTGTCACTGCCTTCTCGGGTGTCACGGGTACATCGCTCCGGGCGCAAGCCACCACCAGCGCCCACGCAACGGGGAGAAGGACGGCAGGCAAATGCAAGAATTGCCTCATGGGTTGGAGCATATTGCATGCCGCGGATATCCGGCCAGCGATATTGCCGAACGTGCGTAAATGCCGCGGCGCCCGGATTATCCGGGCGCCGCGACTCGACTGGCTGAAGCAATCCTGTTTCCCGCTAGGTATCTTAAGTGTCTCTTTGGACGAGAAGGCCGATCGGGCCGGTTGGTATTCGCGTTTAGTCTACTCCCTTACCGCCGCTACGTCCAGTGGCGGTGGTTCTCGGGAGATCATGTCAGCCGCTATGGTGCGCGGCGGATTTTCCACCTCCTTAGGTCAACATTAACTCATGGCACCGCTCGAGCAGACGCGCGGCGGTCGCGCACACCGCAACGTTGTAGTGTTTCCCGCGCGCGCGCATTCCCTCGTAGTACGCCCGTAGTTGTGGATCGTAGCGCCGAGCGCACGAGGCACCCAGATACGACCATGCGCGCAGGAACGGGCTCCCGCTCTTGCTGAGCACCTGCCCCGGCTTCGTCTGCCCGGCTGTGTGCTTGACGCGAGGATCGAGACCCGCGTAGCTGATGAGCTGTTTGGTGCTCTCGAAGCGACGGGCATCTCCGATATGAGCCGTAATGGCCGCCGCGAGGAACTCACCCAGCCCCGCGATGCACAGGAGCCGTTGCTCGGGATCGACCTCGCTGTAGAGTTCGGCGATGCGTTGATCGAGTCGTTCGACCTGGCATTCGAGTGCCTCGAGCGTGTTGACTTGCACATCGGCTTCCAACGAGATGTCCTCGCACGACCACCCGAAGTTCGGTGCGTTCTCGATACACTGCCACAGCTGCTCGGCCTTCTCGTCGCTGAACTTCCCCCAGGCCGCGCGCGACAGGGCGGCTACCAACCGGCTCCGGCCCAGGCGTCTGGCCCGCGGCGGCGAGAGGTAGCGACGCAAGAACACCCGCGCGCTCTTGGAGTAGCGTAGCGGCATCACCGCACCGATTCCCGGCACCACCAGGTCCGAGTACATCGAGAGTCGACGCTTGAGATTGGCGATTTCGCAACGATACTTCCATCGCAGCCGACACAGGCGAAGCAACGTCGCCGTCGCAGGTGGTGCCACCCACACCGGTTTGAGACTGTGATCGATCAGCGGCATCCGTGCCAGCGCCTCTGCATCCGTCACGTCGGTCTTGGTGTGCGCCGCGTAGAACCGCCGCAGATCGTGTCCCTTCTTGGGGCTGATCAAGTACACCGTGCACCCGCGCTGGCGCAGCATCCCGACCAACTCGTTCCAGTAATTGGCCGTCGCCTCGATCGAGACCGCCAGCGCCTCCCCGTCGGCCTCACACCCCTCGATCAACCGCTCCACCCCACTGCGCCCTCGACCGATCCGGAACGATCGCACCACCGACCGTCCCTCACCATCGACCACGGCCACTTGATGGAACCGCTGCCCCAGGTCGATCCCTGCATACCGCTTCGCGTTCATCTCTACTACCTCCTGTCGGGTTGTCCCGGCCGGGGCATCCCCTTCCACCACCCGATCCGCGCCTCAAACTAGTTCTTTCCACGGGATTTTGATATCATCCCAACATCTTCAATCGAGGCTCCCGGGTGGTGCGGGGAACTAACCTAGGAGACGGGCGTTGTGCCCAACTTGAGAAACAGTTCCCCGGCCAACTCCACCCGGGATCCTAGCCCAAAACAGAGAAGCCCGGCCGTCGGTATCCAACCGACCACCGGGCTTCCTGACCAAAAGAGACGCGGACTACTGGATCAGGACCATCTTTCGTGTTTGCCGGAAACTCGGCGCCTGGAGCATGTAGAAATACACTCCCGACGACACATGTTGCCCACGCCGGTCGGTTCCATCCCAAGTTACCTGCTTGCGACCGGGGCTCTGGCGCCCGTCGACCAGGCGGGCCACCAGGCGGCCTCTTACGTCGTACACGTCGAGATTCACCCTTGCACCGCCGGCGGGCACATCGAACGTGATGGACGTGGTGGGATTGAACGGGTTGGGGACGTTCTGGTGCAGCGCGAAACGCCCTGGCACCCACGGTGTTTCCCTGGTGGCGGTAATGATATCCACCTCGATACGCACGGTGGCGATATTGGACGCCGTGC
>JAUYMC010000199.1 GCA_030699545.1 Gemmatimonadales bacterium
TGCGCGGAGCCAGGAGCATGACGGCGCGCGAGGGAGCTGCCGACCGCCGCCCGGACGGCCCGAATCACGGCATCGAGCCTCACCGCAGCGGTCTTGAGGTGTTGCCCACCACCGACGCTCTGATGCACGCCGCTGCCGAGCTGTGGGTCGCCGCCGCCGCTACGGCGATCGCAGCCTCCGGCCGGTTCACGGTGGCGCTCTCCGGCGGCGCCACCCCGCAGCGCCTGTACCGGCTTCTCGCCAGCGACCCGTACGCCTCCGGCGTGGACTGGTCTCGGGTTCACGCGTTCTGGGGTGACGAGCGTTGCGTCGCGCCGGACGATCCGGCAAGCAACTACCGGATGGCCCGCGAAGCCCTGCTCGCACATGTATCCATTCCGGCGGAGAACATTCATCGCATCCGTGGCGAGGATGAGCCCGCCGCCGCCGCTGCGGCCTACGAGCGCCAGCTGCGCGCCAGCTTCACCACCGTCGACGGCCCGCCGCGCCTCTCGCCCGGTGCGCGCTTCGACCTCGTTCTGCTCGGCTTGGGCGAGGACGGCCACACCGCTTCGCTCTTCCCAGGCACCGCCACCCTTCGCGAGCCCGCCCGCTGGGTCAGGGCGGTCCATCCCGCGGCGGTTGCGACGGCGCGCGTGTCGCTCACTCATTCCGTTGCGGTTGCGACGGCGCGCGTGTCGCTCACCTCGACGGTGATCAACGCGGCTGCCGAGGTCGCCTTTCTGGTCTCCGGGCGGGCCAAGGCCGCGATCCTGCGGCGGGTGCTTGATGGCCCCTACCAGCCCGATGCGCTGCCGGCGCAGAGGATCGCCCCGCAGCCGGGCCGCCTGCGGTGGCTCGTCGATGCGGACGCCGCGGCGGATCTCGAATTTCACGGGGAGGACCATGAGCGAGACTTCTCCTAGCGTGGAATATCTCGAGACGTTGCAGCGCGACTCCGTCGGCTACTTCCTGACTGCTATGAATCCGGACAACGGGCTGATGATCGAGAATCACCGCTCGGAACTTCTCTGGCGCCTGAGGCGCGAGTGTCCCGCCATCGTGGCGGGGCTGCGCCGCGCGGGGTTCCACAACGGCTCGCTGAGGCGAGGCAAGTCGAAATCATGAAAACCAACACGCTCACGCCGGACCTGCTGCAAAGAATAGACGCCTATTGGCGCGCCGCCAACTACCTATCGGTGGGTCAGATTTTCCTCTTTGACAATCCGCTGCTCAGGAGGCCGCTGGTGCTCACGGATGTGAAGCACATGTTACTTGGGCACTGGGGCACGACCCCCGGGCAGAACTTCCTCTACGTTCACCTCAATCGGGTCATCCAGAAATACAACCTCGACATGATCTACGTCTCCGGGCCCGGTCATGGCGGGCCGGCGGTCGTCGCAAACACGTATCTGGAGGGCACGTACAGTGAGGTCTATCCCGCCATCAGCCACGATGAGGTCGGGTTGCAGAAGCTCTTTCTGCAGTTCTCCTTTCCGGGCGGTATTCCCAGCCACGCTTCGCCGGAATGTCCAGGCTCGATCCATGAGGGCGGCGAGCTCGGCTATTCACTCAGCCACTCGTTCGGGGCGGTGTTCGACAACCCCGATCTCATTGTCGCCTGCGTCGTCGGCGACGGCGAGGCGGAGACGGGGCCGCTGGCGACGGCGTGGCCTTCCAACAAGTTTCTCAACGCGGCCACCGACGGCGCGGTGCTGCCGATCCTGCATCTCAACGGCTACAAAATCGCCAACCCGACGCTCCTCGCTCGCATCACCAGAGAAGAGTTGGAGCAGCTCTTCCGTGGCTATGGATGGACACCCATCTTCGTCGAGGGTCACGAGCCGGCGCTGATGCACGAGGCGATGGCATCCGCGCTCGACGCGGCGGTCGAGCAGATCAAGATCATTCAGCACAACGCCCGGGTCGATGGAGATCTCACCCGTCCGCGCTGGCCGATGATCATCCTCAACTCCCCCAAGGGCTGGACTGGGCCGAAGGTGGTTGATGGCTTACCGGTGGAAGGCACCTTCCGCGCACACCAGGTGCCGCTCCACCCACGCGCCCATCCGGAGCACCTCGCCTTGCTCGAAGATTGGCTTCGGAGTTATCGACCAGAGGAGCTCTTCGACGAGCGCGGCCGCTTGAAGCCGGAGTTGGCCGAGCTCGCGCCCAAGGGACATCAACGCATGGGTGCCAATCCGCATGCCAACGGTGGCATTCTGCTCCAGGATTTGCAGATGCCGGATTTCCGCGACTACGCCGCCGACGTTACGACGCCCGGAGTGAGTGGCGTCGGCGACACGCGTGTGCTCGCGCCTTTCCTGCGTGATGTGGCGAAGCTCAACAGTGAGCAGCGCAACTTTCGAATCTTCGGACCGGACGAGACGGTTTCCAACGGCCTCGGTGCCGTCTTCGAAGTGACCGATCGTCAATGGGCCGCCACAACGCTGCCAAGCGACGAATTCCTCGCGCCGGCCGGACGCGTGCTCGACTCGATGCTCAGCGAGCACCAATGCGAGGGCTGGCTCGAGGGCTACCTGCTCACCGGGCGGCACGGCATCTTCAACTCCTATGAGGCGTTCATTCATATTGTCGATTCGATGTTCAACCAGCATGCCAAGTGGCTGTCGGTCACGGCGGATCTGCCGTGGCGACGCAAGATCGCCTCGTTGAATTTCCTGCTAGCTTCGCATGTTTGGCGTCAGGACCACAACGGCTTCACGCACCAGGATCCCGGCTTCGTCGACCTCGTTGTGAACAAAAAGGCGGAGGTGGTGCGAGCTTACTTTCCGCCGGACGCCAACTGCCTGCTCTCAGTGATGGACCACTGCCTGCGCAGCCGCCATTACGTGAACCTCGTTATCGCGGGCAAGCACGCGGCCCCGCAATGGCTGACC
>JAUYMC010000208.1 GCA_030699545.1 Gemmatimonadales bacterium
GTCTTCGTTGTCGGCGAGGCGGGCGACCCGGGACTGGCCGTCGCTGCCGAGCTGGGCTGCATCGTGGTCGAGGCGCCGAGGCGGAGCGTCACGGCGAAGGTCAACGCGGCGCTCCACGACATCGACGTCGACCTGGTGCTCATCGCCGGGGACGACGACATCCAGGACCCGCGCCGTCTCGCCGCGGCCTGCGCCGCCTACGACGCCGGGCGGCCGTGGACGTCGAGCTCGGTGCTGACGTTCCGCCGCACCGCCGACGGGCGGGAGGCGCGCTACGAGGGGCCGCCTGAGCTCGTGGGGACATGCACCAGCATCGCCCGCGACGTCGCGCTCGCCGTTGACGGCTGGCCCGACGTGGCGCGGGGGATGGACGGCGCGATGGCCGCCCGCCTGCGCGCCGAGGGCTACCGTTGTCACGACCTGCGGCTTGATCGGACCGTCGCGTTGGAGCACGGCCGCAACCTGAACGCAGGTCGGCCGTTCCCCGAACCGGGGCAGGCCGCCCGCTCGGGGCCGTTCGGCGTGGTCGGGCTGACGGTCGCCGCCGCCGCCGAGAACGCGAAGCGGGTGTCCGTGGTCATCTCCGCCTATCGGGCGGAGCAGTGGATCGTCGAGTGCGTCGATTCGATCCTCACATCCCGGCTGCCCGCGCGCTGGTCGTTGGAGGTCGTGATAGCGGTCGACGGCTGCGACGCGACGTGGCAGGCGGTCAGCGAGCGGTACGGACGTCACCCGCTTGTCGGGCTGCTGCGCCTCGGCGACAACGTCGGTTGCTACATGGCGACCAATACCGCGATCGACCACTCGGTCGGCGACTGGTTCACCCAGGTCGGCGCTGACGACACGCTGCACCCCGACTACCTCCGCAAGATGTGCGAGGCCGCCGATCGCGATCCGGATCTGGGGATGATCAATACGTGGGCGCGGCTCGACATGCGACTCATGGGCCAGACGCCTGCGTTTCGGGACGTCGAGATCACGGGCGCCGGTGGGTGGTGCTGGCGCCGAGATCTGTGGGACCGCCACATCGGGGGACACGAACCATGGCGCTTCGGCGCCGACATGGAGACCGTTTACCGCGCCCGCGCGCTCGGTTTTCGCGAATACGTCGTGCGCGAGCACCTCTATATCGCGCGCAAGCACCCCGGCTCCCTCACAAAGCACCCCGAGTACGGCAGCCACACGCCCGCTCGCAGGAGGACGTGGGAGGTCATCAGAGAGCGCGAGGCAGTGTGGGCCGCCGGGGAGGTCCCGCGCCTGATGACGCCGGAGACGGGCGAGGTGGTCGAGCGTTCCGGCGAACTGTGGTCTCGTACTGTCGCCTGCATGGCGACGATCCCCGGACGCGCCGACATCCTGCCGGACGTCGTCGTCTCGCTCGTCGACCAGATCGACCTGCTGTGCGTCTACCTCAACGGCCACGACGACGTGCCGGAGTGCCTCCAGCGGCCGGACGTTCTGGTGGCGCGGTCGCAGGAGCACGGCGACCGCGGCGACGCCGGGAAGTTCTGGTGGATCGACAAACCAGAGACCGAAGGTGCCGTCATCCTCACCGTGGACGACGACATCATCTACCCGAGCGACTACGCCGTCCGCATGGTTCGAGCGCTGGGCGAACTCGGCAGGGGCGCGGTCGTGACCGTGCACGGGTGCGATTTCGTCTCGCCGATCGAGTCGTTCAACACCTCGCGTCGCTCGGGGCCGCTGCACTGCATGAACGCGCTCGACAGGATGACGCCGGTTCACCTCGTCGGTACCGGGACCGCGGCATTCCATCGTGAGACCGTCCGCATGACCCCCGACGACTTCCGGCGGCCGAACATGGCTGATGTGTGGTTCGGGCGGTACACGCAGCGTAACCGCGTCCCATGTTACGCCGTCGATCGGCCGAAAGGATGGCTCAAGCCGTTCCATCTGACCAAGATGGGACGTGAGACGATCTATCGGCGCAGCGTCGGCCAAGACGAGATCCAGACTGAGCTTGTGCAAGAGGTGGCGCCGTGGACGCATCACAAGGTGGCCGACGGCGAGCGCTTTCACGCCGCGGACGGCACCCTGTGGCGTGCGCTTCGTCCCGGCGTCGTCGCCCCTCCCTTCTCGCAGGCGCCGTCGATCGCTTCGGCGCCGGACGGGCTCCGCGTCGGCGTTGCGATGCCCGCGTGGCAGCGCCACGATCTGACGGCGGTCGCGCTTGACGCCCTGCTGGCGCAGCGGCGTAGGCCCGATCGGGTGGTACTTGTTACGTCCGATGATCCCGCGCTGGAGGAGGTCGCAAACAGGGCGGGCGTCGAGTGCATCAACGTCCCCAACCGGCCGCTCTCGGACAAGTTCCTCGCGGGGCTCAAGTACCTCGGCGACTGCGATCTGCTGTTCCTGGTCGGCTCCGACGATATCCTTACCCCGGGAGCGCTCGGGCACGTCGCGGCCCTCTTCGCGGACCCGAACGTGGTCATCGCCGGGCTCGAAGACTTCTTTACCGTCGAGCCCAGATGTGTGGCCTACTTCGAGGGGTACGGCGATCTGCGGCCGGATCCGATCGGGCCATGCCGCGGTGTACGTCGCTCGGCGCTCGAAGCGGCCGGATGGGATTTTGGCGGGCCGCGTGATAGTGGTATCGATGGTTCGTCGGCGCGCGCCATCATGGCTGCCAACCCCGGCGGCCGAATGGTACGAGTGCGGGGCGCGGCCGACGCCGCGCTGCTGGCGGTGAAGCTCGGCCAGTCCATAACCACGGTCCGCGGCCTATTCAAGACGGGTATGGTCCCGTGCCGTACCGACGACGTGCATTATTTCCTTGCGTCGCGCGTCGGCCACGATATGGCGCGCCGGGTAGAGGGGCTGCTGTGATCGTCGCCGTCCACCAGCCGAACTACATGCCGTGGGCGGGATGGTTCGCCAAGGCGGCCCGCGCCGGCGTGCTGGTCCTGCTCGATGATGCTCAGCTTCCCCGCGGGAGAAGTTGGGCAACGCGGACCCGTATCGCTCCTGCGGACATGCCGCAGTGGCTCTCGCTGCCCGTACTGCGCTCGCCAGCCAATCAATCGATCGTCGACGCTCGGCTGGTGCTCGGACCGTGGGCGCGCAAGCACGCCGAGACGCTGCGGCAGGGCTACCCCCGCAGCGTGGAGGTGCGGCGCATCGCCGAGCAGATCGGCCGCGGGGCCACCGTCGCCGACCACAACACCGGCCTCATCCGCGAGGTTCTGGACATCCTCGGTATCCGTACCCCGCTGGTCCTGTCCTCCACGTTGCGCCTGCCCGCGACCGAGTCGCCGAGCGAGCGGCTCGCCGCGATCGTCGCCGCGGTCGGGGGCGACACGTACCTGTCGGGCATGGGGGCGCGGGCCTACCACGACCCGGCGCCGTTCGACCGCCAAGGCATCGGCGTGGCGTGGTTGCGCCCGCCGGCGGACGCGCCCGAGCACTCCATCGCCCACGTGCTCGGGACCCTGGGCGTCGTCGAGACGCGCGCCGTCATCGACCGCTTCGAGGTGACCGATGCGGGTTGACGGGCCCGTGCTCGCCCTCGGCGCGCATCCGGATGACGTGGAGCTCGGCTGCGGAGGCACGCTCGCCCGGCTGGTCCGCGAGGGGGTGGTCTGCCACGTCCTGACCTTCACCGACTGCGCGGCGTCGAACGGCGGCGCCGACATGTTCGCGGAGGCAGCGCGGGCCGCGCAGACGATCGGCGTCCAGATCGCCGGGCACCTCCGCCTCCCCGTCCGCGAGCTCGTCAGCCATCGCCAGGCGGTCGCCGATGCGCTGGTCCGCGTCCGCGACGATCTCGGTCCGCGCTGCGTCCTCGTCCATAGCGCGACCGACGTCCATCAGGATCACGGCGTCGTGGCGGCGGAGGCGCGGCGTATCTTCCGCACCGCGACCGTCCTCGCCTACGAGGCGCCGTGGAGCGCCGGCCGGTTCGCGCCGGGGCTGTTCGTGCGGCTCTCGGCGCAGGACGTCGAGCGCAAGCTCGCGGCCCTGCGAGCCTACGAGTCGCAGGCCGCCCGGCACTACTTCGCCGACGGGCCCGTCCTCGGTCAGCTCGCCGTGCGCGGCGCTCAGATCGCCTGCCAGCACGCCGAGGCGTTCGAGGTGGTGCGGGGGATCTGCTGATGGGCATCGAGCAGTCCGCCGCATGGTACGACGCGCAGTTCGCCGCATCGGACACCTACCGGGGCCCGGCTGACGTCTCCCCGTTCCGGCACATCTGGGCCGCCGTCGCTGACCGGATCGTCGTGCTGCAGCCCGCGGCGGTCATCGACCTCGGCTGCGGGCCGGGGCAGATGGCCGAGGCGCTGGCGGCCCGCGTCGAGTTCATCGGCCGCTACCAGGGCTTCGACTTCTCGCGCGTCGCCATCCGGGCCGCCCGGGCCCGCGGACTGCCCGACCGCTTCACGTTCCACGTCCGCGACCTGCAGATGGACGCTGTGCCCGTGGCGCGCCCGGCGGCGTACGTCGCCTGCGAGTTCCTGGAGCACGTCGCCTGCGACCTCGGCGTGCTCGCTCAGATCCCTACCGGGGCGCCCGTGCTGCTGACCGTGCCGGAGCGCGACGACGCCGGGCACGTGAGGCACTTCGCGGACGCCGGGCAGGTGGCGGACCGGTACGGTCGGCTGCTGGCGGACCTGACCGTGGAACCGTTGCAGTCGCGGCACTTCGGGGCCTGGGGAGTCCGCCGATGATCTCGTCGTGGAGGTGGACGTGATGGCGTACTCAGAGGCCGAGTACTGGGCGGAGCGGTACCGTCGGGGCGGCACGAGCGGGGCGGGCTCGGCGGGAGGCGAAGCGGCGTGGAAGACCGGCGTCGTCGCGGACCTCGCGAAGAAGATCGGTGCCAAGAGCATCACGGACGTCGGCTGCGGTGACGGGGTGGTCGCGGCCGAGTTCCTGCGCGATCTCCCCGGGGTCGACTACGTCGGCGTCGATATCGCCGCCGAGTGCCTGCCACCGTCGACGGCTGGACGGCGGTACGTGGTCGGCGACGCGGCCGACGCCGGCTTCCGGTTGCTGCCGGCGGATCTGGTGCTGTGCTTCGACGTGCTGTTCCACGCGTCGTCGCAGGAGCGGCATGACCGGCTCGTCCAGAAATTGTGCACCGCGGCCCGGATCGGTGCGCTCGTGATCACGTGGAACGAGGGCGCGCTGCGGCTCGGGCGGCTGGCCGCGCACAACAGGTTCTGGACGCTCTCGTGGCCGAGCGGCGTTCGCGTGGCGGGGAGCGACGTGCCCGGCTGCCCGGCGAAGACGCTGTACGAGGTGCGCTTGGAGGTTCAGCCATGAGCGAGGTATTCATGACGCTGCGCCCCGCCGCCATCGATGACGCAGCCTTCGTCTACCGCGTGGCGAACGACCCCGGCACGCGACAGGCATCGTTCCGCGGCGAACCGATCCTATGGGGCGGGCACCTCGACTGGTACGCGCACCGGCTCGCCGATCCGCGCTACGTCTTCCTCATCGTCTGTGTCGACAGTGGATCCGCGAACTACGTTCGCAGGAAACCCGCGGGGTATGTCCGCTTCGCGCTCCGCGACGACGAGGCCGGCGCCGAGGCTGAGATCACGATCGCGCTGGCGCCCGAGCACCGCGGCCGGGGGCTGGCCGCCCGCGCGATCATGTGGGCGATGGCGTCGGAACGGCTACCGCACTCCGTCCGCCGTGTCGTCGCGGTCATCAAGCCGAGCAACGAGGCGTCGTTGCGAGCGTTCGCGCGGGTTGGTTTCGAGACGGAGTCGATGGAGCCCGGTCGCGTCGTAATGACGCTGCGCTCCAACCCATACCTGGCCTACATCCCCCCGACCTGACCGAGCACCTCGGCCACGCGGTCGCGGCCCATGCGTCGGTAGGCGGCATCCGTCAGCACGGCCCGCACGAACGCCGAGCGGGTCATGAAGCTGGCCTGTGCGGCCGCGTCGATGATCTCCAGGTCGTCGAACGTGAACCACACCGTGAGCTTGGTGTCTCGCTTCTCGTTCATGCTCCGGATGGTAGCACCGACCCCGGATAGGGGCAACGTAGGTGCAGGGCCGTGACAGGCGCCGGACGCGCCGCGATGCTGCGAATCGTAGGAGGCGCGCATGCCGAAGCCGGCCGTAGTCGGAAGCAACGCAGGGTATCTGAGCGAGGTCACGGGCGCGGCGTGGGTCGACTACACCGCCGCGAGCGCGTGGGGCAACTGGTGCGGCCGCCCGCCCGCCGACGGTCACGTCCTCACCTACCTCTACGTCCACAACACCGGCGTCAACGACGTCTGCGTCCTTGGCCGGGCGGGCGGGGCGACGCCGACGACCGAGGGCTTCCTTGTCCCGGCCGGCGAGTACCGGGAGATCCCTCTCTACGGCCTTGGCGTGACGACCTTCGCGCTCGCCTCCGCGGGTGGCGCGTCGACGGCGAGGCTGTTCTCCCGCTGGCTGAGGGTCGGCTGATGGCCCCGCTCTGGACCCTGCTGACGGTCGTACTGCTCCAGATCACCGGGACATCGGGCCCCACGCTGACGCAGATCCGCGCCGACGCGCAGACGAGCCCTGCGAGCTACGGCCTCGGCACGGCGGCCGCGCAGAACGTGGGCGTCGCGGTGGGTGACGTCTGCCAGTTCGTCGACGTCGGCGGCGTGGTCGCGCTGCCAGCCGTCTCCGGCGCCAACCTCGTCGGCCTTCCCGTCCCCGCCGGCGCGCAGCCCCTCGACGACACGCTGACCGCCTTCAGCGGCGGCGCCTGCGTCGCCGACGCGCTGCTCTACTGCGACGGCGCCGACACGGTGGCGGCCGCGGCGCTGACCGCGGCGGGCCGGGCGCTGCTCGATGACGCGACGGCGGGCGACCAGCGCACGACCCTCGGTCTCGGCGCGGCGGCTCTGCTCGATGCCGCCGGCGGCGTCGGTGACGTCATCACGTGGGCGGTGGGCCCGGCGTACCCGGCGGGCGGTGGCGCGGCCATCACGGGCGTCACCGACGCCGGCGCGCTGCGGGCCGCCAACAACCTCTCAGACGTGGGCGACGTCGCCACCGCGCGCGGCAACCTCGGCGCTGCCGAGGCCGCTGCGCTCGGCGCTCTCGCCACCGGCGCCGATGCTGGCGACGTGCCCTACACGCCCGCCGTCGGCGCGGACTGGCCCGACCCGGACCCGGTGGACGCCGCGGGCGGTCTCGACGGCCTGGCGGGGCGCGTTACGACCCTGGAGAGCGCGGCGACTGACGCGGCCGACGTCACCTACACCCCGGCGGACCTCAACGACTGGACGGGCGCGGCCGACCCCGGCGACGCGGACAACGCGATCGACCAGCTCGCGGACCGTGCGGCGACGCTGGAGGGCGTCTCCAGCCAGCCGCTCGACGGCACGCTGACCGCGCTCGCCGGCGCGACGTGGGCGGCCGGGACGCAGGTGCTCTCGCTGACCGCGGTCGACACCGTCTCGCTGCTCACGGTCGGCACCGCGGCGAACAACATCGTCCAGCTCGACGGCGCCGGTTTGCTGCCGGCGGTGGACGGCTCGGCGCTCCTCAACCTCCCCGGCGGCGGCGGGGGGTGGGACTGGACGACGGAGGCAGCCGAGGATCTCGACGTCCCGAGCGTCGACCAACTCGGCGGCGCGGTCGACATCGCGAAGTGGACCGACATCGCGGACGCCGTGGACGGTTGGGGCGGGACGACGCTGCTCGACGGGTTCAGCGCGCCGGCCAGCATGGGCGGCAAGGCCATCGTCGGGGTGGCCAGCACCGTCAGCGTCAACGGCCGCGGCTTCGCGATGCCGTCCGTAGCCGGCGACTTCATCTACGCGGTCCGCCTCGGACTCGACACCGACGGCGTGCGGCCCGCTCTGTCGCTGACCAGCGGCGTGCAGGCTGTATTCGTCGACGGTACCGACGTAACGGCCGCGACATGGTATGGGACTGGGATCTACCTCCCGGCCAACAGTTGGTCGAGCTCCGTCGTGCGCTCACTACAGGGCGGCAACTGGAACGCTCTCAGTACAGCTCACGGCAGTTCGACCATCTCGTACGAGGTCCGGAACAGCATAGATGTCTTCTTGGTGCGATCGGGCACCACGCTGAACAGCTACGCCATGATTCCAGGCGGCCCGCCGCGATTCATCGACACGTGGACGGTCTCCGCGAACGCGGGCCTCATCGGCGTGCGGGTGGTCAACAACACCACATCGCTCACGTCGCGAGGTTATCTGTTCGCCTTCGCGCGCATCTCGACGTTGCCGGGGCGGTGATGCTCCCTCAGTCCGCAGACCTGCCGCTCCGCACGCGCCCCGTCCGCGCCATCGTCATCCACACGGCGACGGCGGTCTTCGCCCGCAAGGTCGCGCAGGACATCGGCACCGACGACCCGGCGCGGCTCGGGGACGGCGCGGTCGCGCGGTACGAGCGTCTCGAGTTGCCGTTCTACGGCCACGTCCTCGTCGACGGGGCGGGCGCGCCCCACTGGCTCGCCCCCGTCGACCGCGTGGCGTGGCACACGGCGCCGCTCGCGGACTTCTACGCCACCGACCGCTGGCGGTTGTGGGCCCGGCCGCCGGGCGAGGGCTGGACGCGGCACGGTCGCGACCCGGCCCGGGTCTGGGACTGGTGGGATGCGCGCTGGCCGGGCGTGGAGTCGCCGCGGCTGCTGGCGACCGGTCGGCAGCCCAACGACGTCAGCATCGGCGTCGACCTGCTCCCGACCGTCGACGGCGAGTTCACGCCGTGCCAGATGCAGGCGGCGAACCGCCTCGTGCTCGACCTGTGCTGCGACCACGACGTCCCTCACCTCCGGGGCTACGTGCTCGGTCACGAGGACGTCGACCCGTGCGGGCGCGGAGCGGTGCGGCGGCGGGGCATCATCTACGGCGTGCCGTGGGATCCGGGCCCGCGGCTCGACTGGACGCTGCTGGGACTGGAGTCGTGATGGAGCCGCTCGGCCTGCTCATCGCGCTCTGCCTCCTATCCTTCGCGTGCGGGCTCGGCATCGGGTGCGGTTACCCGGGCCGACGTCGGCCCCCGCTGCGCCTGCCCCACCCTCAGCAGCCGATGTGGACGGAGCGGGTCGAGGCACGTCCGAGCGACGAGGCGGCGCTTGACGCGGCGCTTGACCAGCTGCACACGAAGATCGCCACGGGGAGGCGGCGCCCATGACCCTCAAGGCCCCGTTCCCGTGGTTCGGCGGCAAGCGGGCGGTCGCCGCGGAGGTGTGGCGCCGGTTCGGGGACGTGAAGAACTCCGTGGAGCCCTTCTTCGGCTCCGGTGCTGTCCTGCTCGGGCGCCCGCAGCCGTTCCGCGGGGTCGAGACGGTCAACGACGCGGATGGCCTGCTGTGCAACTTCTGGCGCGCGCTCCAAGCGGACCCCGAGGGCGTCGCGCGCGCCGCCGACTGGCCGGTGAACGAGGCGGACCTGCACGCCCGTCATCTGTGGCTACTCGGCCAGCGCGAGCGCGTCACCGAGCGGCTGATGGGCGACCCCGACTACTACGACGTCAAGGCGGCGGGGTGGTGGGCGTGGGGCGTCTGCGCGTGGATCGGGTCGGGGTGGTGCTCGGGGAAGGGGCCTTGGGTTGCCGTGGACGGCGTGCTTACCGATTCGCGCCACCTCGGCGACGCAGGGCAGGGCATCAACCGGCAACTGCCGCACCTCGGCGACGCAGGGCGGGGTCTTGAGTGCGTCCGGGCTCACCTGCTACCGCTGGCCGACCGCTTGCGGGACGTGCGCGTCGCGTGCGGCGACTGGACGCGCGTGGTGGGCGGTTCGGTAACATGGCGCCACGGCCTGACCGCCATCTTCCTCGACCCACCCTACACCGACGGCGACATCGACTACGCCGCGGGCGGCTACGGCGGCAGCGTCGCGCAGGCGGCCCGCGAGTGGGCGGTCGCCAACGGCGACAACCCCATGCTCCGCATCGCGCTGTGCGGCTACGGCGGCGAGCACGACATGCCTGAGGGGTGGTCCGCGCACCGCTGGAAGGCGGCCGGTGGGTACGGGAACCAAGGCAAGAGCAACGCCAACCGCCACCGGGAGACCATCTGGTTCAGCCCCGCGTGCCTGAGCGGGGCCGAGCAGGCGCCGTTGGCCTTGGAGGCCGCATCATGACCCTCACCGACTTCCTCCTGTCCTACCAAGCCGGCCTCACCGTCCTCGGCTGCATGGGCGCGACCGAGGCGATCAAGCGCGCCCTCGGCGAGCGGGCGAAGCGGCCCGGCGTCAAGGCCACGCTCCCGCTCATCCCCATCGCGCTGGGCGCCATCGTCGGCGCCGTGCCGCTGCTGCCGGGCGAGCCCGGGCCGCGCCTCGTCGTCGGGGCGCTACTCGGAGGCGCGAGCCCGGCGCTCTACCGCGCCGCGCTGCTGATGGTCCGGGCGTGGCTCGGGGCGCGGGCGAAGGTGGCGCCATGACCCTCTCCGTCCTGCTCCTCGTCGAAGCCGGCGCGTGGGTCGCGCAGGCCATCGAGACCGACGTCGCGGGGCGGGGTGTGACGCAGGCGGCCGCGGTGCAGGACCTCGCGCGCAACGCCATCCTGCGCCGGGAACTCGGCGGCGACGAGACGGAGCCCGTGGCCGAGGGCTACCGGCCTGCCTACGCGGAGGGCGAGCGGGCGCCGTTCATGCCGTTCACGATCCTCGCGTGGCGCGGCGATCGGGCCGTGGTCTACGGCGTGACGGACGGCGAGCACGAGGGCAGCGGTTGCGACGCCTACATCCGCCTCGACGTGCGGGTGGGCAGCGCCGGGCCGGGACTGGTCATCGCAGCGGCCGACCGCGCCCTTGATGCCGTCCGCCGCGCGCGGGCCTTCCTTGACGGACGTGATCCGTGACCGCGCTCCGCCGCCGCTACAGGCTGGCTCGGCGCCGCCCGTCGCCCCTCTCGGGCTGGCCGTGGACCGACGCGCCGCGGCCGCCATGTGCGCCCCGCCCACTGCCGTACACCCCCACGATGGGCGCGGACCGGCCGACGTGTCCCGGCTGCGGGGCGGTGCAGGTGTCGCCCCCGCCGCTCAACGGGGCTCGGTCGTGAGGCGCGCCCTCCGCTTCATCCGCGGCCTGCCGTGGTGGGCGCAGGCGCTCATCGCGCTGGCCGTCGCCGGCGCCGCGTGGCTCATCCTGCGGCGCGTGGTGGCGGCGCTGGCCGTCCTGT
>JAUYMC010000215.1 GCA_030699545.1 Gemmatimonadales bacterium
GACGTCCAGATGGTGCGCCGCATCCGCCCACGCCCGCTCGACCTCGCGCGCGACCGCGCGTTCCTGATCGATGACGGCGATCGTGTCGGCGGGAAGCAGCTCCAGGAGATGGCGCAGCGCGGTGTCGTCTTCCCCCCCCTCCCCCCCCCGCTCCCCGGCCCCGGCGGCGAGCCGCTCGGCCCGGACCGGCAGGACGGTGACGCGCGGCAGCGTCTCGCCGGAGCGTTGCGTGTCGAGATCGAACAAGCGGAGCGAGACGACGTCGTCGCCCCACCACTCGACGCGGGCCGGCGCCGCCATGCCGAAGCCATACACATCGAGGATCCCGCCGCGGACGCTGAACTGCGCCACTTCGGTGACGGTGGGGACCCGCGCGTAGCCCATCCCGTCCAGCCGCGCGACCGCCGCGCTCAGCGACGTGGCGGTGGCACCCGGCTCCAGCACGAGCCGCGCGCGCTCGAGGGCCGCGGGCACCGCGGTGCGCTCGCCGGTGGCGCGCGCCGTCGTGACGAGGAGCCGGACCGCGCCACGCTGCAGCGCTTCGAGCGTCTCGACCCGCTCGCCGGCCAGCTCGTAATGCGGCTCTTCGGCGCCGAGGGATTCGCGTTGCGGGTAGAGGGCGACGACGTCGCCCAGGAGCATGCGGAGATCGGCGAGCCAGCGCTCGCCGTCTCCCGGGGTTGGCGCCACGATCCCGAACACCCGCTGGGGCAGCCGGCGGGCCAGCGTCGCGACGAGAACAGCGGCGCTCGACCCCGGCAGTCCATCGACAGCGGCGCGCGCGCCGCCCGGCGGGAGCCCAGCGAGCAGCGCCCGCGTCGCCGGCAGCTCGTCGAAGCGGTCGAGCAGAGAGTCGAGCGGCATCAGCGGGTCAGTGTCGCCACCCCCAGCTCCACGACGGCCAGCGCGAGCGCCAGCAGCAGGAGCATGCTGCTGATGTCGGCGCGGCGGGTGCCGGCAAAGACGGCGTCGGCGAAGCGCGAGGACTCCACCAGCTCGACCACCGCGCGATCACCGCCCAAGGCCTCGCTCACGCGTGCCGCGCGAGCGCGCGTGAGGTCGGACTCCCGCGGATCGGGGCCGTAGACCGTGGCGCCCACCGTGTCGACGCCCGCCACCCGGAACTCGACGTGTGGCTCGCCTGCAGCGTGCGCGATGTCGGCCTGACCGGCCACGATCCGATTGACGAGGGCGTCCACGAACGGCACGAACCCCGGACTCGCCGGCAAGGCGGTCCACGCGGTGTCGAGACGGCTGCCCACGAGGACGATGGACCCTGCGCCCGCGCGGACGAGCCAGGGCTCGCCGTTGACGGTCGCCAGGACGGCGCCGGCGTCGGCCGGCTCGCCGCTGCGCTCGATGCGATAGCGCTGGGTCACCTGCGTGCCCGCGATATGACCGACGCCGGCCGCTCCGGCGTCCGCCGCGTCGGCGATCGGGCCTGGCGTGCCTCGACCCGTTCCCCAGCGCCAGCCCGCGTTCCGGGCGGCGAGGGCGCGGTTGGCCTGACCGATGAGCGCCGGATCGGCGGGCGGCAGGACGATCGCGCGGACGTCACCGCGCGGCGGGGCATCACCGATCACGACGCCGGCCTGCCCGCCTGTGTGAAGGCGGCCCGCCTCGCGCAACACGTCGAGCGCCGCGGTCACGAACGGCCCAGTCCCCAGGTCCATCACACGCGCCGGGTCGGCGACTTTCCAGACCGTGAGCCGCCGATCGTCCGCGCGCAGCTCGTCCGGCGTGAGGAGAACTTCGCCCAGCCACCAGCCGGGCGCCGACGTGCCGGGCGGCAGCGGCATCGCGACGGTCGCGCCCGCCGGGGCCAGGGCGCGGGCTTCAGTGCCGGTCCAGCCGCGCCGTGCGACCCGCAGGGAAATCGTCGCGGGCTCCGTGGCTGCCGAGCCGGAAATCGCCACCACCGCCGCCCCGTCGGCGACGCGCACGTCGGCGATCCCCCGGTTGGGCGCGGGGTCGTCCGCGATCGGCGCCAGGACCCGTACACCCGGCGGCACGGCCGCGCGGCCGTCGGCGAGCGCCGTGCGCTGCAGGTCGCTGAGGAGATGCACTTCCCTGTTGTCCAGCGGCTCGGCGTTCACCAGCAGGGCGGCCCGTTGGACCGCCGGCACCAGGTCCAGCCGCTCGAATCCCGGCGCGACGCTGTCCACGCTCGCCAGCAGATCTTCGCGGGAGCCGCGGCGGACGATGCCGTCGGCCAGGATGAGCCAGACCCGATCCGCGGGCGTCGTGCGCGCGAGTGCCGCGCGTGCCGCCGCGCGCAAGCGGTCCAGCACCGGCCGCCCGTCCACCACCGCGCCGGACGAGAGCGAGTTGTCCAGGATGATCGCGACCGCCGTCGGTGCGTGCGCGCCACCCGCGCCTCCGACCGGCACAAGGGGGCGGGCCGCCGCGAGCACGACGACGACGATCAACGCGGTGCGCAGCAGGAGCAGCAGGAGATGGCGCAGTTTGAGCCGCCGCGCGCTCTGCCGTTCGGCGTCCGTCAAATAGCGGATCGGGGGGAACTCGATCTCGGGCGGCATGCGGCGCTGCAACAGATGCAGCAGCGCCGGGATCGCGGCGGCGGCGAGCCCCAGCAACGCCAGCGGGTGGAGAAAACTCACGTCGTCAGCAGACGCAGGGCCATGCCGAACGGCAGATCGGTCTGCACATGATGGTACGCGATGCCGTGGCGCCGGCAGGCCGTTCGCCAGGCGGCGATCTCACGCCGCACCGTGTCGGCATAGGCGCGCGCCAACTCGCGCGGGCGGACGACGACGCTCGCCGCCGATTCCGGGTCCCGGAACCGGACCTCCGGCGGACCCGTCAGCTCCACTTCAGCCGGATCCATGAGGTGGTAGACGATCACCTGGTGGCCGCGGTGCCGCAGATAGCGGAGGGCCGTGAGCGCGAGCTCGCGATCGAACAGGAGATCGGAGACGAGCACGACGAGCCCGCGGCGCGCGAGCAGCGCGGTCAGTCGCTGCAACGCCGCGGTCGC
Source organism: Gemmatimonadales bacterium (assembly GCA_030699545.1). Classification (GTDB taxonomy): domain Bacteria; phylum Gemmatimonadota; class Gemmatimonadetes; order Gemmatimonadales; family GWC2-71-9; genus 20CM-2-65-7. Next base: position 2,999 of record JAUYMC010000215.1, read on the forward strand.
CGCGGTCCCCTGACCGTCGGGGGTGTCACGCAGCCCTTTGACCAGTCGCGTCCACTGGCCCGTCTTGACGCGCGCCGGAATCACCTGGCGCACCGCCTCGTCGAACGTGATCAGACCCGTGGCATCGCGCTGGCGCAGCAGGATCAGCGCGAGCGACGCCGCCAGGCGGTCGGCGTATTCGCGCTTGGTCAGGCGCACGGGCGGCGGCGGTCCGCGCCACGCCATCGAGCGAGACGCGTCCACGAGAATCATCGCGCGGAGATTCGTCTCTTCCTCGAATTGTTTGACGAACAGCCGGTCGGAGCGGCCCAGAATGCGCCAATCGAGGTAGCGCAGCTCGTCGCCGGGCTGGTAGGCACGATGCTCGGTGAATTCGACGGAAAACCCACGGAACGGCGATCGATGCAGACCGGAGAGAAACCCTTCGACGACCCCCTGCGCGACGATCTCGATTCCCCCCAGCCGCGCGACGTCCGCGGGATCGAGGAGGTCGAGGCGCGTGCGGGGGGTGGGGGGAGTGGGGGGAGTGGGGGGGGTGGGGGGGGTCGGCGAGGGCAGGCTCGGCATCGTGCCGGAAGCTAACGGCAGGACGATTGTCCTTGCTACAGGACAGTTACGACGGGGTACGCCCTACGTAACTCATTATTTTCATTCGTGTTACGTATTGAATGCCCGTGGCATGTTCCCTGCCCCTGGAGCAGCGGGAGGCACTATGTTCACTTCACTCGCGTTGCTCGCCTTGGTGGTCACGCCGGCGCCGCTCGTCAGGCCGCCGGCCTCCATTCTCTACCGTCCGCGCATCGAGCTGTGGACTAACCGCGGCGATGGCGCCGTGTATACCCGCGGCGAGCGCGTGCGGACGTTCTTCCGGCTCGATAGTGACGCCTTCGTCACCATCTTCCGGGTGGACACCGACGGCCGCGTGCGCGTGTTGTTCCCGCGCGAGCCGTGGGAAGACAACTTCGTGCGCGGTGAGCGCGATTTTGAGATCGACCGCCGCTCCGGCCAGGGTCACGACGCGTTCACCATCGATGATTATCCGGGCGTCGGCTATCTCTTCGCCGTCGCGTCCGCCGATGCGTTCGTGTATGACGGCATCGAAAGCGGCGACCACTGGGACTATCGCGTCATCGCCGATGGCCGGGTCCGTGGCGATCCATACGTCGCGCTTACGGACCTCGCGCAGCGCATCGTCCCCGAAGGCTACGCCGACTGGGATTACGACATCGTGTCGTACAACGTCGGCCAGCAATACCGGTATCCCCGGTTCCTCTGCTACGACTGCCACACGTACGTGAGCTACCCGTACTGGGATCCGTATCACTATTCCTGCGTCCGGTTCCGGATCGTGGTCTATGACGATCCCTGGTACTATCCGTACCGCTACTACGGCGGCCGGCGCGTCGTGTGGGTGCGCCCCTACCGTCCGCAGCCGCGCTACATCTTCAAGGATTGGGGAACGAGCCGGCCGAGCCGCGAGACCTTCGTGTCGCGCGAGCGGGAACGTCCCGTCAACGACAACACGCGGCGTGGCGTGACCGGCCAGGACCTGGGCGGCCGCGGAATCATTCCGCCTCCGGCGGTGCGCGATCGCCGCGAGCGGCCCGATCGGCCTGGACAGCCGGATCAGCCAGACCGTCCGGATCGCCCGGATCGCCCGGATCGCCCGCATCGCCCGGATCAGCCCGATCACCCGAACCGTCCGGACCGGCCCGACCGGCCGAACCAGCCCGATCGGCCGAACCAGCCGGACCGCCCGAACCGGCCGGACCGCCCGAACCGGCCGAACGGCACGCCGGACCGCCCGCAGATTCAGGCGCCGCGGCGCGACACCCGGCGGGCGGAGCCACGCGTCGAGCCGCGCCGTGCCGAGCCGAGCCGGGCGCAACCGAGTCGCGCGGAACCGCGCCGTGCCGAGCCCAGCCGGTCCGAGCCGCGGCGCGCCGAGCCGCGGCAGAGCCAGCCGCGGAATGAGCCGCGCGCTGCGCCACGGGCTGAGCCACGGCGGGAAGCACCAAAGGAGAAGCCGCGCAGCGAACCGGAAGTCCGGCGGCGCAAGCCCTGACGACGTTCTGAAACCGCCAACGCGCCCGGTCGTAGGCACTGACGATCGGGCGCGTTAGCTTTCCACTCCCTAACCACATTTTGAGGTCCG
>JAUYMC010000216.1 GCA_030699545.1 Gemmatimonadales bacterium
TGCGCGCGCCAGTTCGTCCCGAGCCACAGCCGGGCGTAGCGGTGGGTCGTGGCGTGGAGCGCGACACCGGCGCTCAGCGCCGCCCATTCGTAGCGGCCGCGGGAATTCGTGAGGGTACTGGTCGGCCCGAACACCATCAGCTGTTCCTGCGACATGCCGCCGTTGGCCAGGAGGGCCGTCCGGGCCTTGGTCTCTCGGAACGGCAGGCCGAGGGTGAAGCCGGTCGACGTGCCGTTCGAGAGGCTCGAGTGGCTGGCCCAGAGAATCGCTTTGCGCACGACGAAGTCGGGATCGTAGTACGAGGCGGTGAGCTGGCCGCGGTCGGGCGTGGAGCGGTACGCCAGATACAGCTGCGTCGCGGTGCCGAGGAAATTCTGCTCGATGGCCCCGATCTCCCACGTGGTCCGGGACGCAGCGCGGGAGTAGTCCCAGACCGGCCGGGCGCTCCACCCGTCGACGGTCACGACGCGGAGGGCGAGACGCCCATCCGGGGCGGGCAGCCGGATCGTGTCGTAGCAGGATGGCGCGGCGAATGACGCCGGCGCGGGTGGTGCCGGCGTTTTCGATCACGATGGTGTCGATGGGGAAGTCACACCCGGGGCCCTGCTCCTGGAGGGGAGCGGCGAGGAGGGCCAGGGCGGCCTCGAGGGGGAGTTCGTTCGAAGGAAACTGCTCGACAGGCATAACTGCCCATCGAGCATTCCTTTATCTAATCGGGGCGAGAGGATTTGAACCTCCGACCTCCTGGTCCCGAACCAGGCGCGCTAACCGGACTGCGCTACGCCCCGTGTATCAGACGCCCAGACGCCCAGACGCTCGAGCGGCCGAGCGGCCGAGTAGGAATGCGCCCAGGAGGAGTCGAACCCCCAGCCTTCTGATCCGTAGTCAGACGCTCTATCCAGTTGAGCTATGGGCGCGGATGGGCGGTACAAGACTCGAACTTGTGACCTCCACGATGTCAACGTGGCGCTCTAACCAACTGAGCTAACCGCCCGCTTCAAACGCGGAACGCGGAAGGGGTAACGCGGAACAGGGAATCTTGTGGCGCCTGTTCCGCATTCCGCGTTCCGCGTTCCACGTTCGAAATAGCGGGGGTGGGATTTGAACCCACGACCTCCGGGTTATGAGCCCGGCGAGCTACCAGACTGCTCCACCCCGCGTCGCATTACCTAGGCTTCCAGTCAGGAGCGGGAAACGGGACTCGAACCCGCGACCCCAACCTTGGCAAGGTTGTGCTCTACCAACTGAGCTATTCCCGCGCACCGCCAAATCTAACCGCCCAGTTGGCCGGTATCTACCACCCCTACACCGCGTTACGGGGGACCGTCCGGCCGTCCGGCCGTCGGGCCGAATGGAGGCGAGGGGGATCGAACCCCTGACCTCGTGAATGCCATTCACGCGCTCTCCCAACTGAGCTACGCCCCCTGTATATTGCCGCCCCCCGCCCCCCCCCGGCGAATCCGAAAGGCGGTCCGACGGGAACACGGCATCTTATCGGGACGTTCTGGCGGTGTCAAGCGATTTCGCGCATCCGCGTGAACATTTTTGCCCCAAACGGCGTATCAGAGAGCACCTAAATAGGGCGTCACGCTCATGGCCCAGACTCGCACCAAAAAGAAAAAGAAGACGAAAGGCGCCGCGCCGAAGGCGGGCGCCGCGTCGGTCACGACCGCGACCTCCCCGCCCCGGGCCAAGCCGGGGCGCAAGCGCGGCCGGCGCCGCGGCCTGCTCACGGGTCTCGGGCATCACGAGCACGAGCGCGACATCCTCGATCAGTACCTCCACGAGGTCAGCAAGACGCCGCTGCTCACCCAGAAGGAAGAGATCGCGCTCGCGCGCAAAGTACGCGCCGGCGACCAGGACTCCATGCAGGAGCTGGTCAAGCGCAATCTCCGCTTCGTGATCTCGGTCGCCAAAAAGTACCAGAACCGGGGACTGCCGCTCACCGATCTCATCGGCGAGGGCAACGTCGGGCTGCTCACGGCCGCCCGCAAGTTCGATCCCGATCAGGGCGTGAAGTTCATCTCGTACGCCGTGTGGTGGATCCGGCAGGCGATTCTGGCCGCGCTCGCCCGGCAGGGCCGCACCGTCCGCGTGCCGCTCAACCGCACCGCCGATCTGTCGCGCATCGTGCGCACCGCGGAGTACCTGCGGCAGACGCTGCGCCGCGAGCCCACGCCCGAAGAGATCGCCGACGCGACCAAGCTGTCGCTCGAGGTCGTGCAGTCGCTCGCCGCCCTGAACACGGGCGACGTGCGGCTCGACGCGCCCCTCGATCCCGACGGCGACCGCTCGCTGATCGAGCGCTTCATCGCCGAGGATCTGCCCGATACCGAAGATCAAGCGATGGACCGCTTCCTGTCCGACGAGATCGAGCAGGCGCTGAATACGCTGCAGCGGCGCGACGCAAAGGTGCTGCGGCTGTATTTCGGCCTCGACGGTGGACGCGAGCACACGCTCGAGGAGATCGGCGGCATGCTCGGGGTGACCCGCGAGCGGGTGCGCCAGCTCCGGGACCGCGCCCTCAAGCGGCTGCGCGACGGCGACGTCGGAAAGGCGCTCGCGAGCTTCGCGGCGTAACCCCGGTGGCCAGGAGAAATCCTGGCCACTTTGCTTTCCCGCTGTAGCTTGTCCTGCGTGATCCAAGCGATCGGCCGCCGGGCCGTCACCGCCGTCGAAGCGGTCGGCCAGGTGGGCCACTTCTTCCAGGATATGGTGCGCGCGCTGCCCGACGTCCGGACCTGGGTCGGTCCGGCCATTGTGCAGATGCGCCGCGTCGGCGTCGACTCCCTGCCCGTCGCCCTTTTCATCGCCGCTTTCACGGGCGTGGTCCTCGCGCTCCAGGCCTCGTACACCTTCACCGGCGCCGTACCCCTCTATTTCGTCGGCACCCTCGTCGGCAAGACGATGATGCTCGAGCTCGGCCCCGTCCTCGCGGGGCTGGCGCTCGCGGGCCGCGTCGGCGCCAGCATGGCCGCCGAGCTCGGCACCATGAAGGTGACCGAGCAGGTCGACGCGCTCGAGACGCTGGCCTACGACCCCTACGCCTATCTCGTGGTCCCGCGCGTCATCGCGGGCACGCTGATGTTTCCCATCATCGTCGCCTTCGCTATGGCCACCGGCATCGTCACGGGGTGGCTCACGAGCCTCGCGCTGCTGGATCTCTCGACGAACGATTTCCTCAAGGGCCTGAAGCTCTTCTACGTCTTCAAGGACATCTGGTTCGGGCTGTTCAAGAGCGCGACGTTCGGATTCACGATCACGCTCGTCGGCTGTATCGTGGGCCTCGACACGCGCGGCGGCGCCCAGGGCGTCGGCCGCGCCACCACGCACGCCGTCGTCTACTCCGCCATTCTCATTCTGGTGCTCGACGCCTTCTGGGCGGTGGTGCTGTTGTGATCGAGTTCCAGGACGTGCACAAGGCGTTCGGCCCCAAGCGGGTGCTGGAGGGGTTCTCGCTCAAGATCCGCGACGGCGAGACGGTCGTGGTCATCGGCTTCTCGGGCAGCGGGAAGAGCGTGGCGCTCAAGCATATCGTGGGGTTGTTGCACCCCGATGCGGGGGACGTCATCGTTGACGGCCAGGCGGTCTCGACGCTCGATCGCCAGGGACTCACGGCCGTGCGCCGGACCATCGGTTACGTCTTCCAGTTCGCGGCGTTGTTCGATTCGATGACGGTGGCGGAAAACGTGGGGCTGGGGCTGCGGCGCCGGGGACTCAGCGCCGAAGAAATCGAGGACCGGGTGCGCGAGGCGCTGGCCCTGGTGGATTTGTCGGGCACCGACGATCAGCTGCCCGCCGAGCTGTCGGGAGGCATGCGCAAGCGGGTCGGGATCGCGCGGGCGATTGCGCTGCGGCCGCGCTACATCCTGTATGACGAGCCGACGACGGGGCTCGACCCCGTGACCTCCGCCGTGATCGATCGGCTGATGATCCGCACGCGCGAGCATCTGGGGGTCACGGGCGTGGTGGTGACGCACGACATGCGGAGCGCGTACACGGTCGGCGACCGGATCGCGATGCTGTACGAAGGCAAGATCCGGCAGGTCGGCGGCGTCACGGAGATCCAGGAGACGGAGGACCCGCTGGTGCGGCAGTTCATCGAAGGGCGCCCGGAATGAAGCGCGAGAACGAATTTGCGGTCGGAATCGTCGTGATCGCGGCATTGGCGCTCGTCGTCGTGGGCGCGTTGTGGCTGTCGGGGGCGCACCTCGGCAAGGCCGAGGCGACCTACACGGCGCGCTTCCGGACGGTGGGTGGGCTGGGGGTCGGCAGCCCCGTGGTGCTGCGCGGCGTGCGCGTCGGCCGCATCGAAGCGATCCGCCTCGCGCCCGGCAACTGGGTGGAGGCGGATCTCAAGATCTATGCCGGCGTCACGATCCCCGAGAAGCCGGCGGTCATCGCCGCGTCGGCGTCGCTGTTCGGGGAGTGGGCGGCGACGCTCACCTCGAGCGAGCCGCCACCGGCCGATCCCAACATCCGTCAGGACCTGGCGGCGGCCCAGGCCGCGGGCGGCGGCAAGTGGCCGGGCGCCACGCTTCCCGATATCGGCCAGCTGACCGCGCAGGCCAGCCGCATCGCCACCGACATCGGGACCGTGGCCGCGCGGGTGCAGACGGCGTTCGATTCCCAGGCGGTGTCCGATCTGCGGCGCTCGATTCGGGATTTCGGACTGATTGCCGACCGGCTGGTCCAGGTGACCAACGAGCAGGCGGACGTCATCGGCAACGTCGGATCGAATCTGCGGCGCGGGTCGGAGGTGCTCGCCGATGCCGCCGGCGACCTGCACGCCACGCTGGGCCGGGTGGATTCGGCGACCAATCAGGGGCAGCTGGCGACGATCCTCAACAACACGGCCGCGGTCAGCACCGATCTCCGGACGGCGTCGCAGGACCTCCGCAGCCTGATGGGCGCGGCGAACCGCAACCAGGAGAGTCTGGTGCGCGTGCTCGTCGCCGCGGACACGGTGCTGTCGCGCATCGCGAACCGCAGCGGCACGCTGGGGCTGCTGGTCGCCGATTCGACGCTGTACCGCGAGAGTGCGCTCACCATGATTCAACTGCGCCAGCTGCTCTCGGACATCCAGGCGAATCCGCGCAAGTACTTCACGTTCAGCGTGTTCTAAGCGTCTCGTGTCGCGTCGCCGTTCGAAGGGCGGGAAGCAGCGCGCCCAGCGAGAAACCAGCGCCGGCGGCGTCGTGTTCCGGCGCGGCCCCGACGGCATCGTGCGGTTTCTCCTGATTCGCGATTCCTACCGGAACTGGGGCTTTCCCAAGGGCCACCTCGAAGCGGGAGAGCCGCCCGCCAACGCGGCGCGCCGGGAGGTGACCGAAGAGACGGGCCTCGATGCGCTGGTGCTGCACGGGCCGATCAAGGTCATCGACTGGTACTTCCGCTTTCGCGGCAAGACGATTCACAAGTACTGCCACTTTTTTCTGTTCGAGTCGCGCCGCGGGGAGCCGGTGCCGGAGCAGGAAGAAGGCATCACCGCGTGCGAGTGGCATCCGCTGGACGAGGCCCAGCGCACCATCAGCTACGACAACGCCGGCGACGTCTTGCAGCGCGCGGCGGAAATGCAGCAGGCGCTCGTGCAGACGTGACGCCCTCGCTGCCCACGCCGATCGTGCCGGTGTTCCATCCCCGGTCCGACGCCCGCCGCGCGCTGAAGCGCGGCTATCCGAGACGGGCCGGGCACGTCCGCCTCTGCCGCACCGTCCAGGCCGTGGAGAAGCTGCTCGGGCAGCGGCTCGTCGATGCCGTCGTGCTGGACGCGCGCACCTGCGCCGCTGAGGGGCTCGCCCTGCCGCACCGGTTTCCCCGGATTCCGATGTACGCCCTGACCGCCGTGCGGCCGGAGGACGGCGCGCTGCTCAGCGCCTGCCGCCAGGCGGGATTCGCCGGCGTTCTGGTGGAAGGCGTGGATAATGCCGTCGCGGGGGAGTGGATCGCCGCCCGGACGGCCCAGGTGGTGCGGCGCGCCGCGCTCGCCGACGCCCCGCGGCTGCTACGCTTGACCGATCGGCTCCAGCTCGCCGCCTGGGACGAGGTGCTGCGCCGGGCGGGGGGGCCGACCAAGACCGCGCACGTGGCGCAGGCGCTGCGCGTCACCCGCGAGCATCTGTCCCGCGAGTTCGGCGCCGGGGGCGCGCCCAATCTCAAGCGGGTGATCGATCTCGCCCGTACGGCCTGCGCCGCCGACCTGCTCGGCAATCCCGGCTACACGATTCGCGCCGTCGTGCGGATCCTCGGCTACGCCTCGCCCAGCCATCTGGCCGGCGCCGCGCGCCGGGTGGCGGGCGCGACGCCCAACGAGTTGCGCGAGCTGGGGCCGCGAGGGGTCCTGACGAGATTCTTGCGGGGAAGGACGAGATCGCGAATCTGAGTTGCGGATTTCGGATTGCGGATTGCGGATTGTCCATGCAAGCTTCGGTGCGCCACGAGACTCGCCGATCCAATCCGCAATCCGCAATCATCAATCCGCAATTGGGTGGGGTGGCGGCAGGCGCGGTCCATGTGATATTTTTCACAATCTCTCAAGCGGCGAACCCATGGCCACCGATTCGATGCTGCGTCCCGGCGAGCTGAAAAACCTCCTCCTCAAGGAAATCCAGGCGGCGAACCTGGCGGACATCGACGTCCGCGAGGTCGGCACGGTGCTCGAGGTCAAGGACGGCATCGCGCGCGTGTACGGCCTCACGTCGGCGATGGCGGGCGAGATGCTCGAATTCAAGGTCTCGGCGACGGGCGAAAAGATCACCGGGCTGGCGTTGAACCTCGAAGAGGACAACATCGGCGCCGTCATCTTCGGCGACTACCTCCAGCTGCGCGAGGGCGACGAGGTCCGCCGCACGGCGCGCGTGCTGGAGGTACCCGTCGGGCCGGCCCTGGTGGGTCGCGTGGTGGACGCGCTGGGCCGGCCGGTGGACGGGCTGGGGCCGATTCAGACGACGAAGTCGCGCAAGGTCGAGATTGTCGCGCCGGGCATCATCAAGCGGCAGCCGGTGAAGGAGCCGCTGCAGACGGGCATCAAGGCCATCGACGCCATGATTCCCATCGGGCGTGGCCAGCGCGAGCTGATCATCGGCGACCGCGGGACCGGGAAGACCGCCATCGCCGTCGACACGATCATCAATCAGAAGGGGCAGGGGGTCATCTGCGTGTACGTCGCGATCGGTCAGAAGAACTCGACCGTCGCCGGCGTGGTCGAGCGGCTGAAAGAGCATGCCGCGATGGATTACACGATCGTCGTCGTCGCCTCCGCCTCCGAGCCCGCGCCGATGCAGTACATCGCGCCGTACACCGGCTGCACGATGGCCGAGTACTTCATGTACGACGAGAAGAAGCCCACGCTCGTCGTGTACGACGACTTGTCCAAGCAGGCCGCCGCCTACCGCCAGCTCTCCCTGGTGTTGCGGCGTCCGCCCGGCCGCGAGGCCTATCCGGGCGACGTGTTCTACCTGCACAGCCGCCTGC
>JAUYMC010000228.1 GCA_030699545.1 Gemmatimonadales bacterium
GGCGCGCCGGCGCACCGGCGCTGTCGGCGCTGGCCCGCTGGTGCAGACTGTCCAGGGCGAGCTGGTCGGCGGCGGAGTCGCGCTCCGCGGTGGCCAGGGCCGCGCCGAGCTGCTCGAGCGAGCTGTCGGCGTTGGCCGGCGCGACCGCCGGCGCCACGGCGGCGGTCGGCTTCGGGCCGGAGGCGCACGCAGCCACGAACGCGGCCACGGCAATCATCGACAGGCGATCGGTCATCAGTCGTTTCATCGGGTCGCCAGATAGTTTCCCAGTAAACGGTTCGTCGCATTCAGGACTGCGAGCGCCGCGCCGCGCGGCGGATCATTTTCCGTCAGACACGACCCCACGAGCCGCGTCGCTTCCGCGTTGTGCGCCGACAGCGAGACGATCACGACAGTCGCGTCGAAGGCGCGCACCGCCTTGACCCCCAACAACTCGAAGCGCAGCCGCGGCTGCACCGCCTGCTCGAGCGCCTGCACCGCGGCCGCCGCACAGCAGCGCAGCTCGCCGGCCTGCGACGACACGCCGTCTGACGATCCCTCGAAGCGGCGTCCGTCCGACCACGTCAACACGACCTTGGCGCGACAGCGCCCGTTGGCCAGCCGCTGAAAGCCAAACTCCTGAAACCGCAGCCGCTCGCCGGGCACGCGAGACCTCAGTCGAATCGCACTTCGATTTGCTGCTTCAGCGCGGCATCGGGGGGTGCGTCCACCACGTCCACCTCGAGCCGCGGCCGCCCCTGCGCATCCCGTTCGGCGGCGATCACCAGAATCAATCCCGACTCAAACTCCACCTTCAGGTGGCGGATGTCGGAGCGCACCGTCACATGCTTCACGCCTTCGCCGCGCAGCCGGCTCACCGCCAGGGCGATCCGCCGGAGGTCAATCAGCTCGGCGCTCACGCGGTGCGCTCCGCCAGCAGCTTGGTGAGGGCAGAGTCGGAAATGCGCTCCGCCTGGATGAACAGCGCCGACTTGGAGGTCGCCTCCAGGGGGTACGGGGTCCAGAACGACCCCCGCGCTTCCCGTCCTCCTCCTGCCGACGCCGCCCGGAACGACAGCACCAACTGCCAGGCCGCCGTGTTCGCCCGCCGCTCGGCGACCGCATCCACATGCCAAACTTCATCCCCGTGAGCAATCACTCGCCATGACATGGCTCACCTCACCTCGGGGGACGGACGCAAAAGGGCCCCCAATATGTGTGTAAGACTAAGTCCGGTCAATAGTTGGGCTTAATCCTGTCCCATGGTGGGACGGCTCTCCAGCAGGCCGGCGAGCCGGGCGTCTTGGGCGGTCGTGACCGCCCGGAGGGGTCGCAGGAGCCGCACCCGCAGCTGGGCGGCGGACGCGCGGCGGGCGATCTGCTGCACGAAGGCCGTCGGGAGTCCCCGCAGCAGCGCGGGCTGCGGCTCGCGCAGACCCACGAGGTAGCATTGACCCGACGCCGTGGGGCCGACCACCACGTCTTGTGTCGTGAGCGCGCTGAACGCATCGGCGACGAGCCGCCGGTCCACGCCCGGGCAATTGATCCCGACGATGACCGCCCGCCGCGCGCCCTCGGCAAAGTAGCGGCTGAATGCGAGTGATAGCCGGTCGCTGAACGGGCCGGGCGGCTGCGGGCGCAACTCCAGGCTGCCGAGCCCTTCGAGCCACTCGCGCACGAAACGGCCTTCGCCGGACGGCGTGAACCAGACGGCCGTGCGATAGCCGGAGCCGGTGACCTGCGCGATGACGCGGCGGCCGATCTGCCAGTACACTTCGGCGGCAACGGACGGACCGACGTCTTCGGCGAGACGGGACTTCACCCGTCCGGGAATGGGAGCCTGGACGAATACCCCAAGACCGCGCACCCGGCCGCTTCAGTCGCTCCGCGTGACGTAGGCCCGGAAGCGCGCGGCCAGATCCCGCGTCACCGGGCCGGACACCCCGCTGCCGATCACCCGGCCGTCGAGCTTGGAGATTCCCACGACTTCAGCGGCGGTGCCGGTGAGAAAGACTTCGTCGGCGGTGTACAGGTCGTAGCGATTCATCGGCGTCTCGTCGATGCCATAGCCCGCGTCGCGGGCGAGCTCGATGACGGTATCCCGCGTCACGCCGCGCAGGATGCCCGCGTAGGGCGGCGGGGTGTGCAGCGTGTGGTTCGCGACCGCGAAGAGGTTCATGCCGCTCGCTTCGGCGACGTAGCCGCCCGAATCGAGCATGATCACTTCATCCACCCCGGCGGCAATCCCCTCGACTTTGGCGAGGATGTGCGAGAGATAGTTGAGGGATTTGACGCGGGGGGAGAGCGCTTCGCGATGATGAATGGGGGTGGCGGCGGTCAGTGCGGTGAGGCCCTTCTCGTAGCGGTCCGGCGCCCACAGCGCGATCGTGTCGAAGATGCAGAAGACGGTGGGCTTCGCGCATTTGCGCGGATCGAGACCCAGGTCACCCGTGCCGCGCGTCACGACCAGCCGGATGTAGGAGTCGGTGTGCCCGCTCTTCTTGAGTCCGTCTTCGACCATCCGGGCCATGGCGTCTTTGGCCATCGGAATATCGAGCCAGATGGCCTTGGCGGAGGCCCACAGCCGGTCGAGGTGCGCCTCGAGGCGGAACACGCGGCCGCCGTAGGCGCGGATCCCCTCGAACACGCCGTCCCCGTAGAGGAGGCCGTGGTCATACACAGAAACGACCGCCGTCGAGCGGTCGTACCATTTGCCGTCGATCCACACGGTGGCGGGCATCGAGGCAATTTGCCCCGATGCCCGCAAGCCTTCAAGTGCCCTCGTGATCGTCGTCGTGACCGTCCCGGTCGTCGTCCCGGAAGGCGTCAACGGAGGCCTGAATCCGATCCTTCACCACGTTCTCGTTCACCTGGCCTTTATTGGCGCTGGCGGGATCCACCAACGCGGTGCCGGCTTCATTGAGGAACCAGACGCCGACGTCGAGCCGCAGCGTGACGTTCGTCCCTGAGCCGTCGATGACCGTAATGGGCGGCGACAGGAACATCTCCTGTTCGGCGTTCAGGTCGGAGGTGTAGACGAAGTCGCCGCGCGTTCCCGCCTGGCTGTAGGTGCCCATCACCCGGATCGCGATCCCGTCGAACGGGGGATGCGCCGCGATGAACGCCGCATCATCCGAGTCCTCCGGCTTGTGAATGTCGAACTCGAGCTCGTCGTAGAGCCCCGCCGGGGCGCTGATCGTGACAACGGTTTCCGTGGTGGTCGTGCCCAGAGGAAGGGCAACGAGGATTGGACCGACTTCGAATTCCTCACAGGCGTCGTCACTCACCGTACTGTCGCAGTCGGTGGTCGTCTCTACGCGCTTCAGCTCGATCTCGCGGAGCACCAGCTCGACGCTCCGTAGAACGATCGTGTCGTTCCCCATGACGATCGTCGTGCTGTCGCCGGCGGTGCTGACCGCCGGAGCGAACGCCAGGCCGGGTCCGAACCGTGACGCCAGCGTCGGACCGCTCGGCGAGCGAGACGTGAGAGCGAGGCTCAGATTGCCGGTGGAGCCCTCGCTGCAGGCCGCCAGTACGCCGATGAGCGGGATCGTGACTTTCAATAGGGACTTCATGAAGCCTCCTCAAGATGTGGTATCGACAGCCGGACGCGAACTCGATGAGGCAACGGCCGTACCGGGACGGCTCGCGCGGGCAAACGCCTGCCGCTGTTGTACATCCATCTTCAGGGTTGGTTGGGAGGTGTAGCGGGACAAGCGGCGCTGACTCGAAACGGCGCAGTTACTCGCGCACCACCGCCTCCGCTTTGGCCGTCGCACCCAGGCGCCGGTACAGCG
>JAUYMC010000229.1 GCA_030699545.1 Gemmatimonadales bacterium
CGGCGGGACGCGCGGTCGGGCGGCGTGATCATCTTGCGCTGGTGGTCCTCGCGGTGCCGCCGCGGGACGTCCGGCGCCACCTGCGTCTGGTGCCGCAGGTAGGTCGCCTCGGTCGTCTCCTCGTGCGTGACGTGGTTGCGCCCGATCTTCTGGCACTTGGGGCACTGGATCTGCTGCGTCGCCATCATGTGCTCGACGGCCTGCGCCCCCTCGGGCACCACGACCTGCGACGTGATGACGTGCGCGCACTTGGCGTTGCCGCACGTGAGGGTGAGTCGCACGTTCATGCGTTCGGTCGCGGCGTCGGACATGGGAACCTCCTCGCGCTCGACGAGCGCGACGGTCAGAACATCGGCGAGCCACCGCCGACCATCAGGACGGCGGGCTGAAGCGGCCCCACGAAATTGGCCCCGGTCCGCAGGAGCTGCTGCAGCTGCTCGTGCGCCTTGTCGGCCGACTGCATCGCCTTGAGCAACCCGTCGAAGCCCGGGAAGTGCCACTCCGCGATCTTGATCGTCCAGGCCTTCTGCGTGCGGATGGCGAACTTGTCGCGGATCTCGCGCAGCCGCGCCCGCGCCGTGTCGAGGCTCTGCTGGCGCTTCTCCTCGGCCCACGGCTCGTCCTCGATCCCCTCGCGGGCGAAGACCTGCATGGCGGCCATGATCTCGATCTGGGCGTCGTCGAGCGCGGACACCGACGAGGGCGCCCGGTGCTCGACCTGCACGGCCTCGGGGTACTTGACCACGTAGCCGTTGTCGGTCTTGTTGACGATCGCGAACGCCAGTCGCATCACCGCGCCTCCCGGCCTTCCCGCTGGCGGATCTCCCATCGGGCCGCCCCGGCAATGGCCGCGGCGACCGCGTCGGCCTCGTGATCATTGCGGGGACGGACCCCCCGCGTCAAGACCCGAACTTGTTGGCGCACCAGGCGCTTGTCGGACGACCGCGGCAGGTTCAGGCTCGCCAGGATCTCGGTTCGCGTGATCGTGATGTAGGGGTGCTCGCACGCGTCGAAGAACCCGGCCGCGCGACCCGCGGCCTCGGCCTGGTGTGGCAGGCCGCGCAAGCGCTCTGGCGTGTTGACAAACGGCTCCCACCACTCGATCGCCGCCGGCGGACAGAGGTGCCCGAGCTCACAGAAGAGCTTGCTGAACTCGGCCAAGCTCTTCACGGTCACGCAGCCGTGCACCGTGATCGTCGGCCCGACCTCGACACGCGCGATGCCCATGTGGCGCCCCGGGTCGATGCCGAGCATCGTCGTCCCTGGCGGCGGCGACGGGTAGCGCGGCATCAGCGCGCCCGGGCGCCCTTCTTCGCGGCCTGCTTCTCAGCCGACTTCGCGCGCTCATCGGCGCCCCGGCGCTCGCGCTCGACCCAGCGCTCCTTGGTCTTCTTCGCAAGAATCTGCATGAGCTTCTGAACGTCCTGGCCGTTGAGGTGCTCTTCGCGCCGCGACCAGAAGACCCGCGCCTCGGCCAACGTGATCCTGGCCCCGCTCGTGCCGGTCCCGAACGCCTGGCGCACCAGCTTGGCTTCCGGTGCCGCCAGCGCATACAGCTGCTCGGCGAACGCGGCGAACAGCGCGAGCTCGGGCGTCACGTCGGTTCGACCCCGAGGCAGTCGAAGCACTCCACGCCAGCGGCTCCTTGATAGAACCGGAGCCCCGGCTTCGTCTGCGACGTCTGCCCGCACCCGCTGCACTTCAGCGGGGTCGTCGCGGTCGACGTCTGCGGCTTCGCGAACGGCAGGCCCCCGACGCCGGCGCTCGCCACGTCGATCGCGTCGTACATGGTGGCGACGAACCGATCCTGGTGCTCGGGCACCACGAGCTCACGCACCATGCCCGTGAGGCCCTGGAGGCGCGCGACCAGGTCGGCGATGCACGCGTAGCGCTTCTCGTTGATCTTGCGGACGTCCCGCAGGTCGAGCCGGGCGCACTCGATCGCGCCCAACACCTCGAGCAGCGCCTCGCGGAGGTGGTGCCGCCGGCGCAACCAGGTCCACCCACGGCGCCACCACGGCGCCGTCACCCAGCGGCGCAGGTCCTCAGCGAGGCCTTCGATGTCGGGGTCGGTCATGGGATCTCCTGAGCCTTGATCGCCTTTATGGCGTTCACGAAGTTGCCCGCCGCTCGGAGCGCCTGCAATGTCGATTCACACGCTTCCGGGTCGGCCAGCAGCTTCCCGGCAAACACGAGCGACTGGCGCACGTAGTCGCACACGAGGTCGATCGTGACACCGGGACGTGGCTTGCTATCGCAGAACGCGAGCCGCGAGGCAGCGAACCCGAGCTGCGTGCGCAGCGCCCGGTCGTGCGGCAGGCCACGTTCGTCGAACGCGGCCTCCACCGCCTTCATGGCGCGCAAGAACGCCGCCGTCCGTTCCTTCACGGTCGGCGCTTTCTGGCCCTTCGCCCACTCGGTCGTCATCGCTGCACCATGCCTCTCGGGATCCCGTGATCCGCCGGGTTCGCCTTCGCCTCGCCCTGCCGCCGCAACCCCATCACGCAGTACCCGTCCGGCACCGCGAACCGTCCACGCAGGATGTAGGTGACGATCCAGTAACTCCCGTGGCCCGTGTACTTCTCCGTCGACGGGTCCCACTCGAAGAGCACGAGCCGATCGCCGAGCTCGTAGCCGCGGTCGTCGCGGCGCCACTCGAACAGCTTCTCGCCGGCGAGCATCGCCGCGTACGGGCCCGGCCAGCACTTCAGGACGTGATCGCGCATCACAGCGTTTTCTCGATCGACGCGAGCATGTCGATCAGCAGTTTACCCACCCGCCTGAACGTGTGTTTCAGCTGCTTGGTCTCTCCACGCACGACCAGCAGCCGGTGATACGCCTTCAGCATCGCCAACCCGAACATCTCGAGTTCCACCGAGTCGAGCGTCAGTGGCCCAGATGGGTCGCCTTCCAGCCCACACCAGAAGATCCCAGTGCGGCTGTCCCCGGTCACGACGATCTTCGGACCGGGCCCGATACGGTCGATGGCCTCGCTGATCTCGACGTTGCCAGTCTGTGCCTTGCTCATGGTCGCTCCTCCAGCGCCTCGAGGATCTCGCGGTCCATGGCGCAGTGATGGTTGCTCACGCAGCCGCCCGCGATGCGGGCGAGCGCGCGCATCACGTAGCCGCGGATCGACTGGTGGGCCTTCTGGCCGGGCTTGCGCTTGTGGCCGAAGTGGCGAGGCGCGTTCCGGTTCCGCCGCCAGTAGATCTCGCGGTACCACTCGGGCGTGCGCTGCTCGACGACACGGATCCGGCGGCCGTCCGCGATCGGCACGATCGCGATCCGGTGGCGCTGGCCCTGTAGCTCATCCCGCGCGACCGTCGCGATCCGCCGCTGCTCGGCCGTCGCCACGTCACAGGCCGGCTGCCGGCGTGCGCCACACCGCACGCAGGTCGACGCGGTCTTCTGCCGGGGCGCCGAGATCTCGAAGAGCCGCAGCAGCTCGAACGAGGCCACGATCGTTCCGAGAATCGGTGAGCGATTCAGGTCGAACGACCACGTGCGACGCTGCACGCGCAGGCCTGGAATCGCACGCTCACCGGCGAGCCACTCGCGCAGGTACCGCTCGCGGAACCAGTAGTTGCTGCCCCAGATCCGGCCGGCGCCCGTGGCGCGCCGCGGCTCCGCGTGTGGCGTCCCGGCGAGGATCTTCCGCGGGAACGTCGCCGGCATCACCGTGCAGCTGGTGATGTTGCACCCGAGCCAGCTCCGCAACGCGCCGGCAGTCCCGAGACGCACGAGGCCGCCCTCGCCGGGAAGGCCCCTGTATGCCCACAGCACGTAGCGCGCGTGTGGCGTCGCCTCGAGCTGCTGGAGCTGGCGCTCCTCGAGCAGCCAGCGCCCGCGTCCGGCCGCCTTGGACTCGTACACGCGGCCGGCGCCATTCACGACGTCCGGGTTGTCGCCAGCCCGACCGAAGACGGCGCGTCGGTGGCCGTGGACCATCTTCGCGGTCAGCGCCTCGAAAAACTCGCCAACAACGTTGCTCGCGGCCTGGTAGGACCGCAGCGGCATCGACACGTCACACCAGGTGTGCTGGTGGGCCTGGTCGGGCTGTGTGCGGCGGCGGGCGGCCATGGCGAGGGTCATCGGCGCGTCCGGCGCTTCTTCGCCAGTCGCCGCGGCGCGTCGTGCTTCAGCATGATCCGGTGGACCACATCGACGACGCGCCAGCACTCGGCGTTCGTCCAGCCGTACTCGCGGCGCACCAGCTCGGCGTCGAGCGAGAACGGCCCCTCGTGGTGCTGGATCAGCACGCCGCGGCGTTCGCGGCGGCGTCGCTTGCGCTTCGCGTTCATGCTCGCCTCCTGCCCCGGAACAGCACGCCGGTCACGGTAATCGCGTCCAGGTTGAGAACGCGCAGCAGGCTTCGCGGCCGCGTGCAGTGCGGGCTGGCCGTGAAGTGCGCGTCGCCGATCGCCTGCACCCCGCTCATCACGTCGTGCGGTCGGTCGACGCCCACGACGGCCCCGAGGACGCCACACTCCTCGCAAAACCAGAGCGTTGGCAACTTGTCAGAATCGGCCATCTGACAACTCACCTCCTCATTTCGTCGGCGATGAACCGCAGCCGGCCGGCGGCTTTGTCGAGCGCCTCGAAGGCCTCGCTCGCGCAGACGCACGTACGGCAGCTGCACTTGTAGTCGTAGCGCGAAAGGGCGCCCCTGATCTCGGTCTTCATGTCGATCAAGCGCTTGGCGGCGGACTGGATCGCCAGTTTCAACTCCGGCGGGTGCGCGGAAAGTCTCATTGGTCAACTCCTCCCTGCCATCCAGCGAGCGCGCTCGTCGTCGCTGGATGGCTTGTGGCACTTATCCCGCCACGCACACGCCTCCTCCCACGTCATCGTGAACTGGAAGTAGGGCTTCTCGCCAGCCGCGAGCTTCTTGATCACGCGACGCACCTGGGCCTCGTGACCCTCGCGGGACGCCTGCACGCGGCCCTCGATGATCTGCTCGGGCGTGGCGTCGAGCAACACGAAGTCGTTCACGATCGACGACCAAACCGCGTAGCGGCCGTCGGGCTGCTGGATGATCTGCCCGCCCATCACACCACCTCCGCGAGCGCCAGGTGCTCGCCGTCCCGGGTGACGAGCCGGTTCACCGACAGCCACGAGATCGCGTTCCGCGTCGACCCGCCGCGCGGGCTCGCGCCGGCGAGCGTGCAGAGCTGCGTGCGCGTCACGCGCCGCTTGTCGATCAGGATCTCGAGCATGCGCCGGCGCATCGCGCCCTGGCCGCCAGCCTTCTCGAGCCACGGGGCCCACACGGCCGCGTCGGCGGCCGGCGCGCC
>JAUYMC010000230.1 GCA_030699545.1 Gemmatimonadales bacterium
GGCGCGCCGCCGTTCACGCGCGGCGTGCATCCCACGATGTACCGCGGCAAGCTGTGGACGATGCGCCAGTACGCGGGCTTCGGCACGGCCGAAGAGACCAACGCCCGGTTTCGCCATCTCTTGCACGCGGGTCAGACGGGCCTCTCCGGCGCGTTCGATCTCCCCACGCTGATGGGGTACGACTCCGATCATCCGCTGGCGGAGGGGGAGGTGGGGCGGGCCGGGGTGGCGATCGACACGGTGGACGATCTCGCGCGCCTGTTTCAGGGGATTCCGCTCGATACGGTGTCGACGTCGATGACCATCAATGCGACGGCGGCGATTCTGCTCGCGATGTACATCGTCGTGGGAGAGGAGCAGGGCGTTTCGATCGATGCGCTCCAGGGGACGCTCCAGAACGACATTCTCAAGGAGTACATATCACGCGGCACGTACATCTATCCGCCCGCGCCGTCGCTGCGGTTGACCGCCGACATCTTCCGCTTCGCGACCGTACGGAAGATGCGGTTCAATCCGATTTCGATTTCCGGCTACCATATGCGAGAGGCGGGCGCGACCGCGGTGCAGGAGGTCGCGTTCACGTTTGCCAATGCCCTGGAGTATGTGCGCGGTGCGCGGTCCGCGGGACTCGATGTCGACGACTTCGCGCCGCGCATCTCCTTCTTCTTTGCCGCCTATACCGATCTGTTCGAGGAAGTCGCCAAGTTTCGGGCGGCGCGGCGGCTGTGGGGCCGGCTCATGAAGCAGAAGTTCAACGCCGGCGACGCCGCCAGCCGGCTGCGGTTTCACACCCAGACGGGCGGCGCGACGCTGACGGCGCAGCAGCCGCTCAACAACGTCGTGCGCGTCGCGATTCAGGCGATGGCGGCGGTGCTGGGCGGGACGCAGTCGCTGCACACCAACTCCTACGACGAGGCGCTGGCGCTCCCCACCGAAACGAGCGCCACGCTCGCGCTCCGCACGCAGCAGCTGCTGGCGCACGAGACCGGCGTGCCCGAGGTCGTGGACCCGCTCGGCGGCAGCTGGTATCTCGAGTCGCTGACCGACACGGTCGAGAAGGACGCACGGGCGATCATCGACGAGGTCGAGTCGGCGGGCGGGGCGGTGCCGGCGATCGAGCGCGGATTCTTTCAGGAGGCGATCGCCACGAGTGCGTACGCGCAGCAGCGGGCGGTCGAGGCCGAGCGGCGCATCGTCGTCGGCGTGAACCGGTTTGAGACCGATGAGCCGGTGCCGGCGATGCCGATGCCGGATTATTCGAAGCTCGAGGCGGAGCAGCGGAAGCGGGTTCAGGCAGTGAAGGGGAATGGGGAAAGGGGAAGCGTGAAGCGGGTGCTCGAGGCGCTGGAGCGTGCGGCTCGTGAAGCCGCCGCCCCGCTGATGGAGCCCATCCTCGAGGCGGTACGCGCGCGGGCTACGGTGGGGGAGATGAGTGATGTGCTGCGGAGGATCTGGGGAGAGTTCAAGCCCAGAGGAGCACGGCAACCGTAATCACGATCGCGCTTGCGACGTCCATCCACACCCCAGCCTTCGCCATCTCTCCGCTCGTCACGGCACCCGTCCCGTAGGCCAATGCATTCGGTGGCGTTCCCACCGGCAGCATGAATCCCAGCGCGGCGGCCAGGGCGGCGGTTGCCATCAGGGTGATCGGCGCCATGCCGACCGCGGGGGCGAGGGCGGCCATGATCGGCATGGCCATCGCCGCGGTCGCGGTGTTCGACGTCAGCTCCGTGAGCAGCACGAACAGCAGCGCGACGGCGCCGAGGACCAGGACCGGCGGGGCGCCGCGCAGTCCCTCGAGCTGTTGGCCGATCCATGCCGCGAGACCGCTCGCCGTGAACGCCTCGGCCAGCGCCAGTCCGCCGCCGAACAGCACCAGCACGCCCCACGGGATCCGTTCGGCCGATTCCCAGTCGAGGGTGAACTGCCGTTCGCGCGTCGCGATGGGGGCGAGGAACAGCACGAGCGCCGCGCCGATCGCGATGCCGGCGTCGGACAATCCGGGGATCACGTTCACGAGTCCCGGCAGCGTGAAGTCACCGATGGTCTTCGGCTCGCGGAAGATCCAGGCGAGGGCGGCGAGGACGAGCACGGTGACGGTGATGCGTTGGCCGGCGGTCCAGGGGCCGAGGCCCGCGCGTTCGCGCGCGACGAGCTCGTGGACGCCCGGGAGGGTGCCGCGGACGGGGAACAGCAGGCGCGTGAGCAGCAGCCAGCAGGTGGCGAGGAGGATCGTGGCGATCGGGACGCCGAGGGTCATCCAGGCGGCGAAGCTGATCGGTGTGCCTTGGGCTTTGGCGGCGGCGGCGAAGATGGCGGCGGGTGGGGTGCCGATCAAGGTGGCGACGCCGCCGATGGAGGCGGCGTAGGCGGTGCCGAGGATCAAGGCTCGGCCGAGGTTCGGGGCGGATTCCGGAGACTCGCGGCGGGCCAGTTCGAGGACGGCCCCGGCGATCGGCAGCATCATCACGGCGGAGGCGGTGTTCGAGATCCACATGCTGACGAACGCCGTCGCCAGCATCAAGGCGAGCACCAGCCGGCTCGGTGCGGTGCCGACGGTGGCGATGACGCCGAGGGCGAGGCGGCGGTGGAGCTGCCAGCGTTGGGTGGCGGCGGCGAGGAAGAAGCCGCCCATGAAGAGGAAGATGATCGGGTCGGCGTAGGGGCGGGCGACCTGATCGATCGGGATGGTGCCGAGGAGCGGCAGCAGTGCGAGCGGCAGGAGGGCGGTGACCGCGAGGGGGATGCTCGCGGTGAGCCACCAGATGGCCATCCAGGTGGCGAGTCCGGCGACGGCGTGGGCGGCGGGCGCCATGTCGCGGGGGGCGGGGAGGGTCCAGACGACCGCGGCGGCGGCGGGGCCGGCGAGTGCGGGGAGCCAGGTCCGGAGGCGAGCGGGAATCATGCGCGGCGGGAAGATATGGCTGTTGCGGGCGTTGCGCGCGCCGAGGCCGGTCCCCATAGTAGGGCCACTCTCACCGGGAGACGGACGTGAAGGACATCCTCGCGGGTGTCGTGCTGATCGCGATCGGCTTCGTGTTTGGCGGGTCGATTTTCCTGGGGGATTACAGCGTCACCAGCTGGATCTTCGACGGGTTGGGGATCGTGTTTATCGTGATGGGGCTGATCAAGCTCTACAAGAATAGGCAGCAGACGACGGGCGGTCCCACGGCCTGACGGTCGGGCGGCCGGATGGCCGGATCGCCGGACCGCGATCGGGTAACCATGCTTCCCGAGCTGCTGAAGAGTCCGCTCCTCCATCATCTCCTCCATCATCTGGCGGACGTCCGGGCGCAGCATGAGCGTGATATTGCGGCGGGCGCCGGGTGGGTTGCGTTGCCGGGTGCACTCGACGCGAAGTATCCCCAGGCGGGCCGAGAGTGGGGGTGGCAGTGGGTGTTTCCGGCGAGTCGGATGTACGACGATCCCCGAAGCGGACGGCGCCGGCGTCATCATCTGCACGAGACGGTAATCCTGCGGGTGTTCAGGGAGGCGTTGCGGGCGAAGGCGAGCTGCCATACCCTACGACATTCGTTTGCCACCCATCTGCTCGAATCCGGGCAGGACATTCGTACGATTCAAGAGCTACTCGGCCACCGCAACGTGGCCACGACGATGGGATACACGCATGTGCTGAACCGGGGTGGCCTGGGAGTGCGCAGTCCGGCTGACTCGCTGTGACATTGCGTTTAGGCGGACCGGGGTTTTTGATTGAAGCGAGGCAAGAACTTCGTAATAGGTATGGAGAGCATGCTTTCCGAAATTGTTTATCCAGTTCAGTCGAAGTCCCGTTAGGCGGCGCGTTCGCCTTCCTGCCACGATCTATGCATTGTCGCGCTCACCTCGTTCTCGCTCTTATCCTCAGTGCCTGCCACACTGGGACACGAGGTCCGCAACCACAACCCGCCAGCAGCCGTTTTCTGTTTGTATGGGCGGGCGATGCTGATCGCCAGGAGAGTGATTTCCTCGCTGTTCTCGACGTCGATCCGCGCAGCGGACAGTACGGAGAAGTGGTCGCGACTGTCCCGGTAGGCGCCGCCGGCACGCGACCCCATCACACTGAGCATGAAATGCCGTCGAGCGGCGTGCTCTGGGCGAATGGGTTTGCCGCCGGCAAGACCTTTCGACTCGATTTGCGCGCCCCGATGCATGGCCGCCTCGTCGATGTTATCGGCGACGTGGGGCCCTTCAGTCATCCGCACAGCTACGTGCGCCTGCCCAACGGACACATCCTGGCCACGTTCCAGCAGAACGTCGACAGCGGTCACGGCGGAACCGGGGGGCTCGTTGAATTCGACAGCGCCGGGCGCGTCGTCCGCTACGCCTCCGCCGCCGTCCCCGCGGTTGACTCGGGCGTACGTCCATATAGTCTCGCGGTCGTCCCATCCCTCGACCGCGTTGTGACCACCGCCACCGATATGCATCTGCAAACCCGCAGCCGTGCCGTACAGGTCTGGCGTCTCTCCGATCTGCGTTTGCTCCAGACCGTCCTCCTGCCGCCGGGGCCACGCGGTGATGAGAATGCAATGACGGCGGAGCCACGATTGCTTGCGGACGATCGAACGGTCTTGGTCAACACCTTTACGTGCGGGTTGTACCGACTCGAAGGCCTAGACGGTGACACCCCGTCCGCCCTGTGGGTTTATTCTACTCCGTGGCGCGAGCCGCCTTTCTGCGCGGTGCCGATCGTAGTCGGACACTTTTGGCTCCAGACGAGCGGACCGGAGCACTCAGTAATCAGTCTGGACATTACGGACCCGAGTCGCCCTCGCGAAGTCAGTCGATTGACACTCCAGAGCGATCAGATTCCGCATTGGATTGCGCTTGAGCCAAATGGCGATCGCTTCGTGATTACCGGTTATCGAGCGCTGGAGTCGCGGGTGCTGCTGGCCCGCGTGGATCGAACCACCGGGGCACTTCGCCTGGATACCACCTTCACGATGCGCGGCTCGCAGCAGCCAGGGGTGACCTTTGACCGCGAGCAGTGGCCGCACGGCCCCACAGGTCGCGCAGTTCCACATGGTGCGTTGTTCAGCAGGCCCTGAGTGATCGCGCCTTCTGATATCAACTTTGAAGTGCAACACTGAGGCGATCGCGGCGGGGGCGAGGCCGCCCTGGCGGAGCAGGCCCAGGGTATATCTTTCCGCAAAGGTGATCTGGCGGTACGTCATGGTAGGCTTCCTTCTCTTGGTGGAGACTGAAGACTACCGTCTGCCAGATCACCTTTCTCTTTGGGACACCGTGTTGCACTTACTATATGAATCCGCGCCGCCTAACCAGCGCCTGAAGCTGCCGGCGCGCGTAGATTAGGGAATGAATCTTTTGTCAGCGCGCCGCAGCTTCGGCGATCGAGTGCAGGCGCGGTGCCACGGTTTCTGATGTAGTCTTCCGTCGTGCGCCGCGGCCTGCTCGTCCTGCTCCTCGCGCTGTGTCTCGCAGCCGTCGTCTTCCTCATGCGCCGATCGCGCTCGCCGACGCCCACGACCACCGAGCAGCCACGCGCCCCGGTTGCGCCGCCGCGCCGAGCGTTGCAAGCCGACGCCGAGGGATACTATGAGCCGGGCTATCGCTTCACCGTACGCGATCTCCGATTCACGCGGCTCACGCTTCGTCCGGAGCCGTTTGTCACCTTCACGCGGACGGGCACCCGACAAGAGGCGGGCTGCCTCGACGCGGTGATCCGGGCCGATACGGTCCACCTGCGCTGTGCGCTCGATCGAGTCGGCATCGTGACGATCGACGGCCGGTTCCTCACGCGATTCGTCACCACGCGGCTGGACACGCCCGTGCTGTCCGCGTTCGTGACGATTCGCAATATCCGGGGAGAGACGTTGTACCGCGCGCGGGACTCTTTCATGTGGCACGCGCCCGAGTGAGGTGAAAGGGGGAATGTCTCCGTGAGGCCGCCCACCGAAACCTTGCGCCGCTGAGGTCGTAGCAGAGATTGAGAGTTCACCGATCACCGCGCGATCGAAAGCTGAGGCAGGCATGTTCGGAATCCCCGGAGAGATCTTCTGGCCCACGGCCGCATTTGCCTCGATTATCCTCGTCGTCCTCGCCGGTGTCGTCCTGCTGCGGTACTTGCCCCATCCCAAGTCCCGTGTCGCCCAGCCGGATGTCGAGGCCCTCGAGGATCTGCAGAGCCGTGTCGCGCAACTCGAGCAGCTCCAGGAGCAGGTGAACGCGTTGGAAGAGCGGCTCGACTTTGCAGAACGCGTGATCACCAAGCACCGCGAGGGCGAGCGCCTCGGCGTGCCCCGCGACGTCTGACCACCGCGTCGATCAATGGGTGCCCTCGCCCCACTCATCCCGGTCGTCGCGATCATCGCCTGGGCGGCGATCAAGATCGCCCGCATCAACGCCACGCGTCTCGAATCGCCTCCCACCGAGATGTCGGCGCGCCGCGGGCGCCGGCGCGACCGTCACGTTCCAGTGGAATACCGCCGGGGTCGCGCTGAACGGGCACATCCTGATCGCGCGCCAGATGCTGGCGGACAACAACGCGTCCAACAACAGCTACGCCATCGCGGTCACGGTGAATGCGCCGAGCGTCCATGTGGGCGATGTCGATGGCGCCGCGGCGAGCAGTGGAAACAACTGGTCGGCGACGGTGGTGATCGCCGTGCACGACACGAAGCATCTGCCGCTGAGCGGCGTGACCGTGACCGGGAACTGGAATGGATCGGGCCCCGTGGGGCAGTGCACGACCGGGGACGGTGCGGACGCCGGAACATGCACCGTGGTTTTGGCGTCGATTCCGAACTCGACCCGGATGGTGTCGTTCGGTGTCACCGGCATGGCTCGCGAGTGAGGATGACTCGGCTGATCGCCCTTGTTCTGCTGGCTGGGGCACTGGTGGCATGTTCCAGGTCACAACGGGAGGCGGACACCGTGACGGGCAGGAGTCTCGAGGCGGTTCTCACCGCGCATACCGATTCGCTGATGGGGCTGCCCGGCGTGGTCGGGATCGCCCAGGGAGTGTGCGACGGCACGCCGTGCATCAAGGTGCTGCTGGCCGATTCCAGCGCCGAGACCCGGCGTCGCATTCCCACCAGCCTCGAAGGGTACCGCGTCGAGACGCAGGTGACGGGACCGATCCGACCGCTCGGCCCAGGGTAGTCGAGTGATGCTTGACGCGATCAAAGCCTTTGTCCTGCGCCGGATGATTCGCGCGCCTGCGGACGCGCCGAGCGCGGCTTCCACCGCCCCCGCGGCCGCGCGGGCGGGACCCGACCCGGTGCATGTGGCAGCCTGCGCGCTGTTGCTGGAGCTGGCGTACGCCGATGCGGAGTTCAGCGCGGCCGAGCGGACGCACATCGAGTCCGCGCTGCGCCGCCATTTCGCTCTGGACGACGCGACCGCGAAGGAGTTGATGGCGCTCGCCGAGCTCGAGCGCAACGAGGCGGTCGATCACTATCAGTTCGCCCGGACGATCACCCAGCACTACGACCTCGGCCAGAAGATGGTCCTCGCCGAAGTCATGTGGGGCGTCATCCTCGCCGACGGGCAGATCGCCCGTCACGAGAGTTACCTCGTGCGCAAGCTCGCCAACCTGCTGGATATCGCACCGGGATATCTGGCGGAGGCGCGTAACCGCTCCCGTGGGCGCGACGACGCGTAGATTATACGACGAGTGAGCCCGATGGCCTTCCAGTCTCCAAAGTGGCACCCGATCGCGATGGCGTTGAGCGCCCTCAACTTGATAGGGGCGGGCTTCGCGGTCGCCATGGAGGAGCCGTTCCATGCCGTGATTCACGTCTCGCTCGCCGTGGGATTCGGCCTGTGGGCGCGGCGCCTGCGGCCCCAGGGAGGGGCGGCCGACATGGCCGAGCTGGCCGAGGGGCTCGAGGCGCTCGAAGGCGAAGTGAGCCGGCTGCGCCAGGAGTTGAGCGAGGCGCAAGAGCGCCTCGATTTCACCGAACGGGTGCTGGCGCAGGGACGGGAGGCGGGCCGCGTGCCAAGGGCGGGCTCGTAATCGCCGATCTTGCCGGCCAATCCGATGCCTGGCGCGAACAGGCGCGACCCCTGACGGACGCCGAGCTCACGGGGATCGTCGCGAGCGTGGTACATCTCGCTTACCCTCTGGGGGCCATTCGGCAGATGGACCGGTCGTTGCGTGGGCCCAAAGCACGGCACTGAATGAGGGGAGATCGGGTGAAACGAGCACCGCGTGACTTGCAGCGCACCTATTCGGCGCGACAGTTCGCTGCGAAGCTGCGGGGCGCCGAGGAGCTCGAGTTCCAGCTGCGCTGGCGGCGCTAGATCCATGGAATCGTCCGCGTCTACCGGTCTCGCGGGTTCCGCCCCGAAACTCGTCCTGCGGCTGTTCAGCGGGATCGCCGGCGCCGCGCTGCTGGTCGGCTCGGCGCCGCTGACGTTTGGCGCGGCCCTGTTCGCGCCGTTCGGGATGTTCGTGGGCCGCCGCGTCGCGGAACGGCGCGGCCGCCCGTTCACGGGCCTCGCCTCCTGGGTCAGCGCCGCGCTCGGCTCGGGACTCGCCATCGTCGTCGCGCTGGTGCTCGCGTTCGCCTTCATGCCCGACAGCACGTGGAAGGAAATCCATGAGTCAACCGTCAAGGCGCAGTCGCAACAGTCGAGTGGGGGAGGGCCCAACTGGATGCGGCCCGATCCGGCGACGGCAAAAATCATCACGTCGCCGGCATTCACGATCGGCGTCCTGATCATCGCATCGGTGTTTGCCGGGATATTTCTGGGGGCGATCGCGGGCACGCCCGGCTGGCTCGCGATGCTGCTCCTCAGTTACGCGATTCGCGGCCGACCGCGACCGTGACGCGCCACATCCTCGGCCTACGAAGGCTGACGCCAGGCCCGAATCGCCGCGGCGTGCAGCGGGTAGTGGCCGTACGTGTCGAGCCGCAGCCGCCGGCGGAAGCGCGTCTCCCGCACATACAACTCCTCCGGCGCGGCGCGCACGTAGGCCACGAGCCGGGCGTGGACCTCGTCACGCCGCCGTAGCACCTCGGCGAGCGGGAGGTCGCGCCGCTCCTCGGTCTTGAGCGCGTTGAACGCATCGATCCCGCCGTATTTCACCGAATAACGAGGCGGCCGCCGCCCTGCGCGCACGAGCGGCAGGTGGCGGAGCGCTTCCTCCTCCCACCAGGTGACGTGGGCGATGAGGTCACGCACCGACCACTGGCCGGTCACGCCGGGGCGGAGCAGCTCCGCGTCGGTCAGGCCGGCGTAGGCGGCCACAAGGTCCTGCCAGGCTCGGTCGAGCCGGTCCAGCACTTGCTGCGTATTCATCCGCTCCGCCGGAAATTGTAGATTGGTGCAGCCGTGAGCACCGTGCACCGCATCATCGACTCGCCGCTGGGCGCCCTCACCCTTGCCGGGGACGGCGACGCGCTCACCGGCCTCTACTTCAGCGCGCCGGTCCACCCCCCCG
>JAUYMC010000232.1 GCA_030699545.1 Gemmatimonadales bacterium
CCCGCTCGGCGGCGAGCGGCAGCAGCCGGCTCCACAGCTCGGTCTTACAGAAGAAGCAGCGGTTCACCGGATTCGCGAGATAGCGCGGATCTTCGAGCTCGTGCGTGGCGAGCTCGAGCAGCGGGATGTCGAACCGCCGCGCGATGTCGGTGGCGGCTCTCCATTGCGCCTCGGGATACGAGGCGCTGCGGCCGATCACCGCCAGCATCCGCTCCGGCCCCAGTGCCTGGCGCAGCACCACGGCCAACAGGGCCGAATCGACGCCTCCGGAATAGCCCAGCAGCGCGGAGGAATAGGTGCGGACGACGGCACGGAGGGCGTCCATCGCGGAATCATAGCCGCCGAACTGTCCTAATCAAAGGGAAATGTGTACTTAACGCAGATGGGGTCGAGACCCTGTAGAGGGGGGTTAGACAAGTGGTAGTTGGCCCCCCCGTCCTTCGGAGCGAATGTGCTCCACCACATGAACGATCCTTCGTTCAAAATCGAATCCATCCTCGGTGCGCGTGGTACGAATCTCCATTTCCACCTTCAACGCGTCACCGCTCCCAAATAGCTCCTGGTGCTGCGCCACCTCGCCTAAGAACTTCTCATCAAGAATCGCAGCAAAGAACGTCTCGCCTCCTTGGGCAAATCTCCATTTGTAGCCTTCCCGAAATGCGGGCGCGACGACTTCTAGAATTGCCGTTGAACGGTCAACAGATATTTCCTCTTCGGGAAGTGGTATGCGTGCGAAAAACTCCCGTTCGCTTTTTTCAATTACCTGTGGAGGTTGGGTCTCGGGCTCGATGCTCACGCTATCGAAACCCTCCTGCTCAAGCGGAGCGACTACCGCCTTGAGGCCCTTACGAACCTGTGGGTTGACGAACACCCTGTACTCGTTGACGGTGATGTTGGTTGACTGATCGTTGATCGTGATTCGTATGTCGTCACCAACCTTCTCCACCTTGTCGATCTTCCGGCCACGAAGCCACCGAACGAGCCACACAAGCCCCCTAGCGGTGGCGACAGCCGTCCCGCCGCCGAAACCAAGGATTGCGGCAATGGCTGCCAAATCCTGAAGGCTTAGAGGCGGTACGAGGCCCGCCCCGGGGGCGACCGCAAAGAACTCGATGCCGAAGGACGCGTGTTGGGGCTCTGCCTGTACCTCGACGCGAACGCGCGCTTGGTCGCCGAATAGAATACGGCTCGCCTGTCCCACCATCTCGCCAATCCCGAGAATGGCGGGGCCTAGTTCGGTGGCGCTCATCCGCCCACGATCTGGCTCGCGTCCCTGATACCGTACCTTGAGCTTCATTTCGCGACCTGCCACCACGTCGGTAGCCACGTTTGAGCCCCAGGGCGAAGAGACGCTGTCATACTAGCTGCATAACCCTCAGTCATCAAAGTTCGTTCATCGGTACGTTTTGTAGCCGACCATGAGACGCTTCCCCTCAGCGGCACGAATCGCCAGCAGGGTACGCTCGCCATCGTCCAGCTTCCGCGTGTTGTAGCGGAACTCGAACTCCGCCATATACCGATGTAAGTGCGTGCGGCTGACATGGTGAAACGTGCCGATCATCCCGCGCTTGAGCAGCGAGAAGAAGCCCTCCACCGTGTTGGTCGTGACCGCGCCGCGCACGTACTCATGCCGCGAGTGCGTCACTGTGTCGTGCCGAGCGAATGCTTCCCCGATCTTCTTGTATGGGTTCAGCTCGTCCGTCATCAAGTGAGCGGACGGGTCCACGTTGGCCTCGATGATCTGGCGCAGATTCGCCGCCGTGACGTGCTCTGGCACGAACGTCCGCACGCGACCGCCGCGCTCGACGAGCGCGACAACGGGCGTCTTGCGGTCTTTGAAATCCGAGGCGCGGCCACGCTTGTACACCTTCCAGTTAGCCCCGCGCTGACGTAGTTCCTTCGCACGCGGTTTGCCGCCCACGTAGGTTTCGTCTACTTCGACCGTGCCGCCGAATGGGCCAATTGGCGTTTCCGACATGGCCCAGCGGATACGGTGCATGAGGAAGAGCGCCGATTTGTACGAGAGCCCCGTCTGGCGTTTGATCTGCAACGCGCTCACGCCTTTCTTGCTCGCACACGCGGCCCAAAACGCATAGCACCAATGGCGCAGCGGAATCCGGCTCTCCTCGAACACGGTGCCAATCCGCACCGTGAACTGGCGACGGCACCCCCGGCAATCCCAGAGGTAGCGGGCGTTGCGCTCGCCGTTCCGGGCCCGCATCGGGTACACGTCCATGTCGCCGCAACGCGGACAGGCCGGGGTGTCGCCCCAGCGCTGGCGCTCCATGAACTCGACTGCTTCGCGCTCATCCGAGCAGGCCCGTGGGAGAGCAGCCACAAGCGCCGACTTGTCCCCAGCGACGTTCCACGGTTTCTTGCGTGCCATTGATGCCCCCTTGGTATGGGGCAAGTATAGCCTAGGCAGTCATTTGTGTCAAGTATAAAGTTAGTCCTAATAGCCATGTGCCAAGTTCCATAGCTGGGACAACTTAGCGAAGTCGCCGTCCCCGTAAGCTCCCTTAAGCTGCCCGAATAGCGCATCGTCGAACCGAAAAACGTCGCTGGCAGGGAAGTAAATGGACGCCGAGCCGCCGAGTTCGGCCACTCGGACGTAGCTGGAACTGGACTCTATGGCCCGTAGTCGAACGGGCTCCATCCCAGCCGCCCGCACCATCACGATGGCTTGATTTTGATCGTTTGACTTAGTCATCCGTACCACCTATCTTGGGACTCAAGTTAAGGACAGAAGTCTAGGACGTGGCATTACCACATGAGCGAGGCATCTATGGCGAAGTCGCAAGAACTGTCCCGCATTCCCCCGCCTTACGTCCCGTGGAAGAGCTTCACGGGCTTCCTCGAAGCGCTCAAGAAAACCGCAATCCCCCAACGCATTGATCGTTCGGTGATGGGAGGCATGTCGGGCTCCACCAAGAGCCAGATGCTTGCCGCGCTGCGCTTCTTGGGCTTGATCGCGGAGGACGGCACGCGGACTGAAAGCCTGGTCGGTTTGGTGGAAGCGGTGGGGGTGCCAGATCTGTGGAAGCAGGTGCTGCCAGACATCGTCGCCGAGAAGTACGGCGACATCATCGGGTCCGACATTGACCTGGATTCCGGCACCGCGCAGCAGTTGGTCGAGCGATTCCGTATCGGCGGAAAGGTCGAGGGGAGCGCCCTCCGCAAGGCTGTGGCGTTCTACTTGATGGCGCAGGCAAGCGCCGGGGTGAAGCTCTCGCCTCACTTCACAGTCAAGGGAAGTCGCGTTGGCACGGCGTCGTCGAAGCCGCGCAACAAACCGCCCGCCGACAAGAACGGCTCGAAGGGCGGCGACAACGAGCCGGAGCGGAAGCCCGCCGCCAAGGGGATGGTGCGGCTTCCCTTCGTCTTGCCGACCAAGGGCGAGTGCTGGATTGAAATCCCGGCCACGATCACCGGGGCCGAGTGGGGGATGATCAGCAGCTACATCGGAAGCTGGATCAATCTGAACGGCTGAAAACGGAACCGGCTGACCCTCGGATTGTAGCCGAGTGCCAGCCGGTGAAGGGCGGCAGGGTGGAGACATGGTACGCCACCCTGTCGTTGCGGTCGTGGCGAAACTGGTAAACGCGCTAGCTTTGGAAGCTAGTTGGGTGCCACCCCATTGCGGGTTCGAATCCCGCCGACCGCTTGGATGCGAAGCCCGCGAAGCGAATATAGGGGGGAGCATGACCGAGAAAAAGCCTAAGCCACGCGGCCCCGATCCAGACCAACTCAAAATCGAGGGGGACTGGGAGGAAGCCGTGCGGAAGGCGCTGCGTAAGAAGCGCCCCGCCGCTACCAAGCGCCCGCCCAAACGGAAGCGCCCGTAGCACCCGCACCACCCCCCGCCAACGGGGAACACGTCGCTACGCCCCATCTGCGTTAAGTACACATTTCCCTAATCAAAGGACATTCCGTCGCCACGGGAACTGGGTATATGCTCCGGGCCTTCATACGAATGTCGTCTTCATCCCCCCTCCCCGACGGAGCCTGACTGATGGCGGCATTGAAGGGCAAGGCGCTGATCGCCTATCTCGTCGTCTGCGTCTTTTGGGGCTCGACCTACCTCGCGATCAAGATCGGTGTGACGGAGCTGCCGCCGTTCCTGTTCGCCGGACTGCGCTTCGGCATCGCGGGGCTCATTCTGCTGGTGATCGCGCGGGCGTTCGGCGATCCTCTGCCGCGGCGCGCCAAGGATTGGCGGACGCTCGCGATCGTCGGGCTGCTGCTGCTGGGCGGCGGGAACGCCTTCGTCGTCTGGGCCGAGCAATACACGACGTCCGGCATCGCCAGCATCTTCGTCGTCACCGTCGCGCTGTGGATGGCGTTTTTCGACTCCATCGTTCCCGGCGGCTCCGGACGCCTCGGCTGGCGCGTCGTGGCCGGCCTGGCGCTCGGCTTTCTCGGCACCGTGCTGCTCGTCGGGACGAGTCCGGCGGAAATCATGCGCGCCGACCTGCGCGGCCCCATCGCACTGACCTGCGCGACCGTCTCCTGGTCGATCGGCTCGATCATCGCCAAGCGGAACCGGACCGCATCGAGCCCCTACATCAGTGCGGCCATCCAGATGCTGGTCGGCGGGACGGCGGTCACGCTGCTGGGCACCACCCTCGGCGAATGGAGGGTGTGGGAGCTCACGCCGCGCGGCTTTGGCGCGATTGCGTATCTCGTGGTCTTCGGATCGATTCTGGGCTACAGCGCCTATGCCTACGCGCTGCGCCACGCCTCCGCCACGATCGTCGGGACATACGCCTACGTGAACCCGGTGATCGCGGTGCTGCTCGGGTGGCTCATCTTGCACGAGCCGGTGACGGGGCGGACGTTTCTGTCGATGGCGATGATCTTCAGCGCGGTGGTGTGGATTCACTTCTCGCACAAGCCGCAGACGGCCGCAGAGGCCGTCAGGCCGTCGCACCGCCCGACCGTCGATCCTGAACCGGAGGCCACCACCTGACCGCCCTCCAGCCCTTCCCGGTTGTGCCTTCCGGTCCAATCTTATGCGACCGTGGAACAGTACTTAGTCCTTCGCGACCTCGCGGTCATCTTCGCCGGCTCGCTGGTGGTGATCTTGCTCTTTCACCGCCTCAAGCTGCCGGCGCTGCCCGGCTTCATCGTCGCCGGTGTGATCCTCGGACCCAACGCGTTGGGCCTCGTCAGCGACCCGCACAACGTCGAGAGTCTGGCCGAAGTCGGCGTCATCCTGCTGCTCTTTACGATCGGCATCGAGTTCTCGCTCAGTCGTCTGCGGGAAATGGGCCGGCAGGTGCTCGCGGGAGGGACCGCCCAATTCGCCTTCACCGTGCTCGCGACGCTCGCCGCGGGCCTCGCCTTCCTGCCGAGCTGGCGCGTGGCGTTGTTCCTCGGTTTCCTCATCGCGCTGTCGAGCACGGCGATCGTGCTCAAAGTGCTGACCGACAAGGGCGAGATCGACGCACCGCACGGCCGCCTGGCCACGGGCGTGCTGATCTTCCAGGACCTGTGCGTGGTGCCGGTCATGCTGGTGCTGCCGTTCCTGGCGGGGAAGGCCGAAGGCGGCGCGATCGGCCTGCTGATCGCCCTGGGCAAGGCGGCGCTGGTCGTCGTCGGCGTGATCGTGGCGGCCCGGACCCTCGTTCCGCGCGCGCTGGCGGCGATTCTACGGACCCGCAGCCGCGAGCTGTTTCTGATCGCCGTGATTCTGATCGGCACGCTCACGGCGCTCGGCACCGCCGCAGCCGGCGCGTCGCTCGCCCTCGGGGCGTTCCTCGCCGGGCTCGTGATCTCGGAATCGGACTACGCCCACCAGGCCCTCGCCGAGCTGATGCCGTTCCGCGACATCTTTATCTCGTTGTTCTTCGTCGCCGTGGGCATGCTGGTGCAGTTCGACACCATCGCGAGCCACCCGGTGCTGATCCTCGGCGCCGTCGCCGTGATCATGAGCGGCAAGACGCTCTCGGCGGCGGTCGGCCCCGCGCTGATGGGATACTCGGGGCGCGTCGCGCTGCTCGCGGGCGTGGCCGTTTCCCAGATCGGGGAGTTCTCCTTCGTACTCGCCAAGGAGGGCCGCGAAGCGGGCCTGCTCGGCGCCGGACTCTATCAACAGTTCCTCGCGGTGGCGGTCGTGACGATGCTGGTGACGCCCTTTCTGCTCCAGGGCGGTCCGGCGCTCCTCGACGTGCTGGAGCGCGTCGTGCCGCTCGACCGGCTGCTGCCGGGATTCCGCCCGCGCGGGTTCGCGCCGGTCGAAGATCCGATTGCCGATCACGTCGTGATCGCAGGGTATGGATTGAACGGCAGGAACCTGGCGGCGGCGCTCCGCGGGATCAACGCGCCCTACTTGATCGTCGAGCTGAATGCGCAAACCGTCCGCCACGCGCGGGCGGACGGCGAGCCGGCCTTCTACGGCGACGCGACGCGCGACGAGATCCTGCGGGCGCTCGGCGTGGATCGCGCACGCCTGCTCGTCATCGCCATCTCCGATCCTGCCGCGACGCGGCGCATGGTGCGCGTGGCGCGCGACATGAACCCCACGCTGCACATCATCGCCCGCACGCGATACGTCGTCGAAATCCCCGAGCTGACGCGGCTCGGCGCCAACGTCGTCATCCCCGAAGAGTTCGAAACGTCGATTGAAATCTTCGCGCGCGTGCTCGCGCACTACAACGTCGCGCGCGAGGACATCAACCGGCTCGTGACCGAGATTCGCGCCTCGCATTACCAGGCGCTGCGCCCCGGCGGCGCGCGGCCGCGGCTCACCCTCTCGAGCGCGCTCGGCGCGATGCCGCAGATGCACGTCGAGCGCATCGTCCTCGGCCCCGGGGCGCCGGTGCTGGGCCAGAGCCTCGCCGAAACGGGGCTGCGCTCGCGGACCGGCGCGCTCGTGCTGGCGATCCGGCGCGGCGAAAGCGACCTCGCCACCCCCGACGCGACGTTCCGCCTGGCCGAGAAAGACGTGCTGGTCGTCGTGGGTCAACCGCAGCAACTCAAGGGCGCCTACCTGCTGCTTACGGGAGCCGAAACAGCGTAGCGAGAAAACAAACGGCGCCCGGGATCGCCGGGCGCCGTGTCTCTCGTCTGCGCGACGTCAATGCAGCGTCACGCCCAACCCGATCTGGCCGACGTTGAACGCGGTGTTCTCCGTCGACGTGGCGAAGCCGTTCCAGAACGGCGTCAGGCTCACGTTGTTGCCCACGCGAAAATCGTAGCCGAGGCCGAAGATCGCGCCCGACCCGGTCTCGCTGTCACTGCCAAGCCCGGAGACTTCGACGCTGACGGTCCCGAGGCCCAGCCCGCCCAGCAGAAAGAAGCCGCCGGTCGCAGACGGATAAAACCGGATCAGCGCGGTGAGCGTGCCGACGGTGACGGTGGCGCCGCCTTCGGACTTGGTCCAGCCGTTCGTCCCGCCCCCGAGCACGACCTTTTGGCTTAGCGTCCCGCCCAATGCCAGGCCCCCGCTGAGGGACGATTCGCGGCCGGTGCAGCCGTCGCAGCCCGCGCTGCCGATGCCGAGCCCGGCATTGAACCAGAATCCCTGGCGAGTGTGCGGCCGTCCCTGCGCCGCGAGATTCGGCGCGAGCAGCGCCAGAACGACGAGAGCCAGCCCCATCTGTGCCAGTCGCTTGCCCATGCTGCACTCCGGTGAGTGGATGGCAACCACTATGCGGAATGGCGCCTACTGGAGCAAGCCTTTGGCCGTCTCGATGGCCTCGGCGCTCCCCGCCAAAGCCAGCACATCTCCCGTCTGTAGGCGTTCCCCGGCCGCCGGCACGACGATCGACTGGCCCTGCCGGGAGATCGCCAGAACCGTCGCCCCGCTGCGCCCCCGCAGGTTGAGCTCGGCGAGGCTGCGGCCGACGCCGGTGCTCCCGGATTCGATGCGCACCGCCACCGGAGCGCCGAGCCCGGGCAGCAGTCTGTCCACCTCAGCCAGTGCCTGGGCGTCGGGCGGCGGGGTCCCCGCCTGGGCATACCGGCCGAGTGCGGAGACGACCGCCTGCGCTCCCGCGCGCACATGCCCCTCCAGGTCGAGCGCGCTCCGCCAGATCGCGATCCCGAATCCGGCGAGCAGCGCGCCGAGCACCAGTGGACCGGAATAACTCGGCAGGAAGATCTGGGTGGCGATCACGACCACAATGCCGGCGACCAGCGCGACGCCGAGCTGCAAGGTGACGGCGAGCGCGCGGCGCGGCGCGGCATCACTGTCGACCTTGCCGACCGGGCGTGGCAAGGCGGTCACCGCCAGCGTTCGACCCAGCCCGCCCGCCAGCCGGCCGATGCCGATCACGAGGGGCAGACCGGCCGCGCAAGTACCGGCGATGACGAGGATGCCGGCGAGGTCCAACGAGATGCCGGTCCAGCGCTGGAGCGTTTCGGTCACCGTGTCGAACTCGAGGGTGACGCCGACGATCAGCGCAGTGAGAATGCCGACGTCGACCAACAGCAAACCGATGTAGCGCCCGATGCCCGGCGCCTGTTGCTGGGCCGAGGCGGCGCGGAGGCGGTCGAGCCACGCGCCGTACAGCGTCGCGAAGGTCTGGAGCGGCCGCGGCAGCTTGCGATCGATGAAGGCCGCGGTGGGCGCCGCCGCGCGGATCAGCCAGGGGGTCGTCAGCGTCGTGATCGCGGAAACGGCGACCGCCACCGGATAGAGGAAGTCGCGGGTGGCGCCGAGGGACAGGCCCAGCGCCGCGATGATGAACGAGAATTCGCCGATCTGCGCGAGGCTCATGCCGGCCTGGACCGACGTCCGGGCACCGGCACCCGCGAGGAACGCTCCCAGCGAGACGCCGGTGATCTTGCCGAGCAGCACGATGGCGGTGAACGCGACGACGGCCGGCCAGTATTCCAGCACG
>JAUYMC010000236.1 GCA_030699545.1 Gemmatimonadales bacterium
CGCGACGGTGGTCGCCACGCGCGTTCTCGGCCCGCCGCTCACCACGGACCGCGCCAGTGGCTTCTACTTCCGCAAGGAGATGGAGCAGGTCCTGCTCAGCCCCGGCGACGTGCAGGACATCGGCGAGGACATCGAGGTGCCGATGGACTGGTCGATGGTGGAGGAGGCGGTGACGAAGGCCGTCCACCGCGTCCCGCTGCTGGAGCAGGCGAAGATCGCCGGCGGCTGGGCAGGCCTGCGGCCGCTCACGCCGGACGACCACGCGATCATCGGCTGGGCGTCGGAGGTCGAGGGCTTCTTTCTCGCCGTCGGCTTCGGCGGCCACGGCTTCCAGCACTCGCCGGCCACCGGGCGCCACGTGGCCGCCTGGCTGGTGGACAGCAAGCCCGCCGCCGACCTCTCGCTCTTCGACCCCGGGCGCTTCGCCCGCGGCGCGGCGAAGGCGCATGACGAGGGGCCGGATGCCGAGTGACCTGACCATCGCCGAGGTGCGCGTGGTGCTGGCCGACATCCCGGTCAAGCGGCCGCACAAGATGTCGTTCACCACGCTGGAGACCGTCAACTTCGCCTTCGTGCGGATCGAGACGCGCGGCGGTCTCGTGGGCTGGGGCGAGGCGGCGTGCCTGGGCGGCCCCACCTGGAGCGAGGAGTCGGCGGAGTCGGTGCAGGCGGTGATCGAGCGCTACGTGGCGCCGTGGCTGGTGGGCCGCGACGCCGCGGAGATCGAGCCGCTGCGCCGGGAGATGGCGCGCCGGGTGCAGGGCAACCCCTTCGCCCGCGCGGCGATCGAGATGGCGCTCTGGGACCTCAACGGCCGGGCGCTCGGCGTGCCCGTCCACCGCCTGCTGGGCGGCCGCGTGCGCGACCGCGTGCCGCTGTCGTGGTCGCTCGCGGTGACGAGCCCCGAGGCCGAGATCGAGGAGGCGCGCCAGAAAGTCGCACTGGGCCACCGCATCTTCAAGATCAAGACGGCCGCGCACCCGGTCGCCCACGACGTCGAGCGGGTGCGGCGCATCCGCGAGGCGGTCGGCCCGGGGGTCTCGCTCCGCGTGGACGCCAATCAGGGCTGGGACCGGCCCACCGCCCTCGCCGCCATCCGCGCGCTCGAGCCCTACGATCTCGACTTCGTCGAGCAGCCGGTGCCGCGCTGGGACCTGGACGGCATGGCAGAGATCGCGCGCCGGGTGACGGTGCCGGTGATGGCCGACGAGTCGTGCGGCTCGCCCCACGAGGCGCTCGCCATCGCGCGGCTCGGCGGCGTGTCGATCCTGGCCCTCAAGCTCACCAAGTCGGCCGGCATCCTGGGCACCATGGCCATCGCCCGCATCGCCGAGGCGGCCGGCATGAGCTGCTACGTCGGCTGCATGATCGAGACCTCGCTCGGCACCGCCGCCTATCTGCAAGTGGCGCTGGCGGCGGCGCCGGTCACGTGGGGCTGCGAGCTATTCGGCCCGCT
Source organism: Gemmatimonadales bacterium (assembly GCA_030699545.1). GTDB lineage: Bacteria > Gemmatimonadota > Gemmatimonadetes > Gemmatimonadales > GWC2-71-9 > 20CM-2-65-7. The sequence goes on from JAUYMC010000236.1 coordinate 1,457, forward strand.
GCTGCTCACGGGCGACGTGGTCCGCCGCCCGGTGCAGTACGCCGATGGCGCCATCCTGGCGCTCGACGGCCCGGGCCTGGGCGTCGAGGTCGACGAGGCCGCATTGAGGGAGTGCACGCGACAATAGAGGAGGACGTGATGCGACGAGCCATCGGAGTGCTGTTGGCGTTTGCCCTGGCCGCGTGGGCGCTGCCTGCGACGGCACAGCAGAAGACGCTCACCTGGACCGCCGGGCAGGTCGGCGGCGGCTGGTACGCGCAGGCCGGCGGGTTCGTGGAGCTCCTCAAGTCCAAGGACCCGAGCTTCAACATCAAGGTCATCCCCGGCGCCGGAATCCAGAACATGAGCAAGATCCAGCAGGCGGAGACCGAGATCGCGTGGGGGCTGCCGCCCTTCATCGCCGCCTCGTACAATGGCCAGGACCCGTACAAGGACAAGCACGGCGACATGCGGCTGGTGATGAACGGCCTCGGCTACGTCCACGTGCAGTTCTGCGTGGCCGACGACCTGCCCGTGCAGTCCATCCGCGAGGCGTTCGACAAGAAGCTGCCGCTCAAGATCGGCACCACGCCGCCGGGCGGCTCGGACGAGTGGGTGATGCGGAAGATCTTCGAGTTCTACAAGACATCCTACAACGACGTGCGCAGCCGCGGCGGCAAGGTCGTCTTCGTCTCCTACTCCGACCTTGTCACCCAGTTCCGCGACCGCAACGCCGACATCCTGGTCCCGAACCTGGCCGTGCCCGCCGCCGCCCTGCAGGAAGCCGCGATCGGCCGCAAGATGCGCATCCTGCCCATGGACGACGACCTGCTCAAGTACCTCGAGCAGTTCGGCCTGAGCCGGGGCGTCATCCCGAAGGGCTCCTACAAGGACGTCGTCAACAACGACCGCGACATCCCGACCATCGCCATGGCCAACACCATCGTGGCCAACGCCAAGATCGCGCCGGCGGACACCATCTACCAGTTCACGAAGCTGCTGCTGGCCAACGTCGACGGCGTGCGGAAGGTGCACCCGGCCTTCAAGGACTTCAACCCCAAGGACGCCGTGAGGCTCGGCAACGTGCCGCTGCACCCAGGCGCCGAGCGCGCCTACAAGGAAGCCGGCCTGCTGAAGTAGTCATGCGCCGTCTGCAGGGCCGGGTGGGCGGGGCGGTTGGCAGCTGGGCCGCCGCCGCCGCCCTGTTCCACATCTGGACCGCGTACGCCGGGGCCTGGGAACCGCGCGAGATGCGGGCGGTCCACCTCATGTTCCTGCTGCCACTGGCTTTCCTGCTCTTCCCCGCCGGCAAGCGGTCGCCGGCCAACCGTGTCAGCGCCGTGGACGTGCTCTGGGTGGTCGCCGCCCTTGCCCCCGCCCTCTACGTGATTCGCAACGCCGAGGAGTTGACCCAGCGCTGGGAAGGCGTCCACCCCGTCACCACGGGATATGTGATCCTCGGCACCCTGCTCGTGCTGGCGGTGCTCGAGGCCGCGCGGCGCGCCGTGGGGTTCTGGTTCTTCGTCACCACCCTCGTGTTCATGGCCTACCTCGTCACCGCGCCCTGGCTGCCGGGGTTCCTGCACTCGCCCCGCGCCTACAGCTACCCCAAGCTGATCGAGATGTTCTTCCTCTACGCCGACGAGGGCGTGCTGGGGACGCTCACCGGCATCTCGTCCAACTTGCTGATGATCTTCATCATCTTCGCCGCCTTCATGCTGCACTCGGGCGTCGGCCAGTTCTTCATGGACATCTCCATCGCGCTGGCCGGCCGGTACCGCGGCGGGCCGGCCAAGGTCGCCGTGCTGTCCTCGGCGCTCTACGGCACCGTGAGCGGCTCCTCGGTGGCCGACTGCTACGCGACGGGCACCTTCACCATCCCGCTGATGAAGAAGATCGGCTACCGCCCGGAGATCGCGGGCGCCATCGAGGCCACCGCCTCGTGCGGGGGGCCGCTGATGCCGCCGATCATGGGCGCCGGCGCCTTCATCATGGCCGAGCTGACCGGCGTGCCGTACTCCAAGATCATCGTGGCGGCCGCCCTGCCGGCCGTCCTCTATTACGTCTCGATCATGGCCACCGTGCACTGGGAGGCGCTCCGGCAGGGCATCGGCACCATGACCGCCGACATCCCGCCGCTCGGCAGCCTGCTGCGGCGCGCGCTCCTCTTCTCGCCGTTCCTGACGATCGTCTACTTCCTGGAGGCGGGGTACTCGCCGTCCAAGTCCGCCCTCTATAGCTTCCTCACGGCTATCGTCGTCTCCTGGTTCGCGGGCGAGCAGCCGATGACGCCCCGGCGCATCTACTTCACCCTGCAGGAGTCCATGCGCTCGGGCGTCATCATCGCCGCCGTCCTCGCGGCGTCCGGCCTCATCGTCGCCGCCATAAGCCGCACCGGTTTCGCGCTCTCGTTCTCCAGCGCGATCATCAACCTGTCGGGCGGCCACCTGATCGTCGCCCTCCTCCTGGTCTTCGCCGTCGTCTCGGTGCTCGGCACCGGTATCCCGACCACCCCGGCCTACATCCTCGCCGTCACCGTGGGCGGGGCCGCCCTGCAGAAGCTCGGCGTCGACATCCTGGCCGCGCACCTGTTCGTCTTCTACTACGCGGTCCTGGCCGACGTGACGCCGCCGGTGGCGGTGACCGCCTTCGCCGGGGCACAGATCGCCGGCGCCAAGCCCATGATCACCGGCCTGCACGCCTCGCGCATCGCCATCGGCGGCTTCCTGGCGCCGTTCCTGTTCGTCTACCAGCCAGCGCTGCTGATGCGCGGCGAGTGGACCGAGGTGGTCATCACCTTCGCCTCCGCCGCCGTCGGCATCGCGTCCCTGTGCGCGGCCATCGCCGGGCACATGTTCACGCCGCTCGGCCGGGGTAAGCGCGCGTTCCTGGCCGCCACGGCGCTGGCCGCCATCTCGCCCAACCTGGCCGTGTCCGTCGCCACCAGCGTGGCGCTCGTCGCCTTCGCCGCGTGGGACTACCGCCTCGAGCGCCAGCGCCCGGTGGCCCCCGCCCGCCCCCTCGCCGTCGCCGCCGAGCCCCGGGTCGGTGCCGCTCCGCCCACCGTCGCCGACTGACGCCGCCCTGTCGCCCCGACTGCCGGGTCGCCCCTTCCGTCAGCCGGGACCCTGAGCGATCCTGTCGTCCATGCACCAGGAGGAGCAGCTGACCGAGGAGGGTGAGGAGGGCGTCGAAGATCTTCTGGCAGGCAACTTGGCCCTGGCGCTCGGCGTCGTCGCGTTGCTTCTGGAGGGTGGGGCGGAACTCGATGGTGGTCACGAAGAACGTACAGGACTCGCAGATGGACTCGAAGTGGCAGTCCATGTCCACCGGGTGGGCGCAGTATCCGTTCCCGAGCATGCGGCGGCGCCTCTCGGTCCCTTCGTCAGCGGCTGGGAGCCGGCGGGGCCGGATGGGCGATCCAGTCGTCGAGGAGGTCCGTGAGCTGCAGGTGTAGGGGGATGTAACGCGCGTGTCGCGGAAGTCCGCGGGAAGAAATGGTGAGCCGTCCGGGGATCGAACCCGGGACCCCCTGCTTAAAAGTTCGCCGGGGCGCGGCGCAACGGAATGGTCCCGAGCGCAACAGAATGAAACGCTGCGCGCAGTTACGCAGCAGAGCCTCTGAAGCCGCGTGGTCCCGGTTACGACCTAATTTGATGCCGAACCGGCACTAAAACCGGCACTGGATTTCTTGAGCCCGCCCTTCGGCTGAGGTGAGCGAGATCTCGGTCCGAGTAGTCGATGTACGGATGCTCAGGGGCGGCGGTTCCCGGCCAGCCTCAGCGATGGGCTCGGGTTGTTTCTCTGGTCGCTCCCCTGCGCCACAAGAGCAGGCTGCCGGCGGGAGACCGGGGTTCGCCAGGGGGGCCCGCCGCCCAGCTCGCGCGGGACCGACAGCGCAGAGAGGGCCTTTGTCCTGACTACGCGCCCAGCTCGGGTTCGAAATCCCCTGAGGGGCCCCCGCAAAT
>JAUYMC010000242.1 GCA_030699545.1 Gemmatimonadales bacterium
GGCTACGACCCGCGCCGGCCCGAGCTGCACGCCTTCTTTCTGATGACGGGTCCGGGTGTGTCCGCGGAAACGACGCTCCCGCTGATGCGACAGACGGAGATCGCGGGCCATGTCGCCCGCGCGCTCGGTCTCAGCGGCTTCGGCCGAACGTCCCCATGAGCTGCGCTTCGGCGAGGACGCGTCCCTGCATGGCGCGCTCCACGTCGGCCTTGGTGGCGCCGGCCATCAGCGGGAGCAGCGCGTCGAGCGCGTACAGCTTGAAGAAATAGCGGTGTGGCTTGCCCGGCGGCGGGCACGGCCCGCCGTAGCCCACCCGGCGGAAGTCGGTCATCCCCTGGACTCCGCCCCCGAGGTCACTCCCGTCCAGCTCAGCGACGGTGGGTCGAATGTTGTAAAGCACCCAATGCACCCACGTCTTCCCCGGCGCGTCGGGATCGTCGCAGATCAGCGTGAAGCTCTTCGTCCCCGCCGGCGGATCGGTCCATGCGAGCGGCGGCGCGGTGTCGCGGCCGTCGCAGGTGTGGTCCACCGGGATTGGGTTGCCGTCACGGAAGGCGCTGCTGCTGAGCTTCACGAGCCGTAAGCCTCGCCGACGATGCGATCCTGCTCGCGCTTATGCGCGGTCGGATACCCTTCCGCTGGACTCGACCGCTCCGGCCGAGACACGTCGTGCAGCGCGATCGACGGCGGCAGCACGTCGCGGATCTTCGGCAGCACGAACTTGCGGGCGCCCATGTTGCGCGGCTCTTCCTGCACCCAGACCACTTCTTTCAGGTTGGGATGGCGGCGCGCGTACTCCCCGATTTCGGCGGCCGGCAAGGGATACAGCAGCTCGACGCGGCCGATCGCCACGTGCGGCGTCTCGGTGCGGCGCGGGGAGGCCGCGAGGTCGTAGTACACTTTGCCGCTGCACAGCACGAGCCGGGTGATGGCCTGTGGATCGGTGCGCTCGCGATCCCACAGCACGGCGCGGAACCGGCCGTCCGTGAGGTCTGCCAGCGTCGAGGCCGCGGCGGGGAGGCGCAGCAGGCTCTTCGGCGTCATCACCACCAGCGGGCGGATCTCGGAGTGCCGCGCCTGGCGCCGCAGCAGATGAAAGTACTGGGCCGGCGTGGTGCAGTTGGCGACCCGGATGTTGCCCTCGGCGCCGAGCGCGAGGAACCGCTCGAGCCGCGCGCTGGAGTGCTCCGGCCCCTGGCCTTCGTAGCCGTGCGGCAGCAGCAGCGTCAGGCGCGACGTCTCGCCCCACTTGGCGAGGCCGGCGATGATGAACTGATCGATGATGACCTCGGCGCCGTTCGCGAAGTCGCCGAACTGCGCTTCCCACAGCACCAGCGCGTCCGGCGCGACCACCGCGTATCCGTACTCGAAGCCGAGGCAGGCGAACTCCGATAGCGGGCTATTGTACAGCGCGAACGACGCGGTGGCGCCCGGCAGCGCCTCGATCGGTGCGTGGCGTTCCCCGCTGTTCACGTCGTGCAGCGCGAGGTGGCGCTGGCTGAACGTCCCGCGCTCCGTGTCCTGGCCGGTAAGCCGGATCGGGACGCCTTCGGTCAAAAGCGACGCGAACGCGAGCGCTTCGGCGTGCGCCCATTCGATGCCCGCGTCGGGCGCGCGGCGCCGCTCGAGCTGCTTCAGCAGCTTCGGATGGACGGTGAAGCCGTCGGGGACCGCGAGCAGCGCGTCGTTGAGGGCGCCGAGGGTGTCCGCCGGGACAGCGGTATCCGGCTCGGGGGCGGGCTCGGTCGCTTTCCGAATGCGCTGGGGATCTTCGCGCTGTCCCGCCTTCAAGGCATGCTGTAGGCCTGCCAGCCGCTCGTAGGCCGCCTGCGCGTCCGCCTCGGCGGTCGCGGCGTCTACCACGCCCTCTTGGGCGAGCTGCGCGGCGTACTTCTCGCGCACACTCGGCGTCTGCCTGATCCGCTCGTACATCCGCGGCTGGGTGTAGGCCGGCTCGTCCGCCTCGTTGTGGCCGTAGCGGCGATACCCCACGAGATCGATCACGACGTCGCCGTGGAATTTTTCGCGGTACATCATCCCCAAACGCGCCGCGGCGAGACACGCTTCCGGATCGTCGGCGTTGACGTGGATGATCGGCGCGTCGAAGCCCTTGGCGAGATCGCTCGAGTAATCGGTTGACCGCCCGGCCCGCGGCTCGGTCGTGAACCCGATCTGATTATTGAGAATCAAGTGGAACGTCCCGCCCGTCGAATAGCCGCGCAGCCGGGCGAGATTGAACGTCTCGGCCACGACGCCCTGGCCGGCAAAGGCGGCGTCGCCGTGCAGCAGGACCGGGACCGCCGGATCGCTGCGGTCCTGCAACGCCCGCGCGCGCCCTTCGACGACGGGGTTCACCGCTTCGAGGTGGCTGGGGTTGGGCGCGAGCATGATCTCGACGTCCTTCCCCGACGGCGTCCGGAAGGTCCCCTGCGCGCCGTGGTGGTACTTCACGTCGCCGGTGCCGGCGGTGCCGCCTTCGGTGGCGGGCGTCTCCTCGCGGGAGCCGCCCTCGAATTCTCCGAAGATCGTCTCGTACGGGACGTTCACGGTGTGCGCGAGGACGTTCAGGCGGCCGCGGTGCGCCATGCCGATCGCGATCGTGCGCGCGCCTGCCTCGGCCGCGCGGTCGATCACATGGTCGAGCATCGGCACCGTGAGGTCGAGCCCCTCGATCGAAAAGCGCTTCTGGCCCAGATACGCCTTGTGCAGGAACCGCTCGAGCGCTTCGACGGCGGTGAGCCGCGCCAGGAGCGTTTTCTTCTCGTCCGGCGACAGGGCGGGGCGGTGATCGCCCGATTCGATCACCTGGCGCAGCCAGACGCGCTCCTGGTGACTCGCGATGTGCTCGACTTCGTAGGCAATCGTGCCGCAGTAGGTGGCCTGGAGCTGCGGCAGCGCTTCGGCGAGCGTCGCTCCTGGGACGTAGATCCGCAGGATCTCGGCGGGGATGCGCGCCATGATCTCGGGCGTGAGACCGAGCGGCCCGGGATCGAGGGCGGGGTCGCCGGGCGGCTCGGCGCCGAGGGGGTCGAGCGTCGCGGCGAGGTGACCAAAGTCGCGGTGGGCGCGCACGAGGGCCATAGCGGCGGCGACGGACCGTAACTCGAGGACCGGGGAATGGGGAATGGGTCGCGACGCTGCGGCTTCAGGTCCCATTCCCCATTCCCCATTCCCCGTAAGGCCCAGGCTCTCCGCCACGCTCTCGTAAAACCGCTCCTCTCCCTGCAAGAGCGAGTCCAGGTGCCGGAGAAACATCCCCGACTCCGCCCCCTGGATGATCCGGTGATCGTAGGTGCTCGTGATCGTCATGACTTTGGCGCCGGCGACGTCGCGAATGGTGCCGGTCGCGATGATCGAGCCCTGGCCTTTCATCAGGCGCGGCACCGACGCGACGGTGCCGATCGTCCCCGGATTGGTGAGCTGGACGGTGCCGCCCGCGAAATCGTCCGGCATCAGGCGGTTGGTGCGGGCTTTCTCGACCAGGGCCTCGTACGCCGCATGGAACGCGGCGAAGTCCATCTGCTCGGCGTGTTTGATGACGGGGACGACGAGCGCACGGGTCCCGTCCTTCTTTTCGACGTCCACGGCGAGTCCCAGGCCGATGCCGCCAGGGTCGGCCCGATGCGGCTTGCCCTCGATCTCCTGGAGGGTGTGCGTCATCACGGGGAACTGCTTCGCCGCCTGGACGATCGCGTAGCCGATGAGATGCGTAAACGAAATCTTCTTGCCTTGGGCGGCGAGCTGCGCGTTCAACGCCTTGCGGCGGGCGTTCAGGACTCCGGCGGCGATATCGCGGAACGAGGTCGCGGTCGGCACCGTAAGCGACTCGGTCATGTTGGCGACGAGCCGGGCGGCGGGACCCGTGATCGGAGTCGTGTGCGCGGTGAGCGGTCCGCGGTGCGCGGGAGGCGCAGCGGGCGGGGCGGGCGGGGCGGGCGCGCCGGCGGCTGGGACAGGCGTGACTTCCCGCTCACCGCTCACCGCGGACCGCGCACCTTCCACAGCGGCCTTGTCCGTGGGAATGACCGGGAGCTCGGCGAGCCTGCCGTTGTCGAACAGCGCCCGCCACTCCTCGTCAACGGAGGCGGGGTCGCGCAGGTACTGCTCGTACATCACCTGGACGAACGCGGCGTTATGGGTGCCGAAGACGAACTCGCTCACGTCCGGAATCTAAAGGATATCTTCCGGGGCGCTCCAGGAGGCGACATGAAGCTGATTACGACGATCGTCCGGCCGGAAAAGCTGCCTGAGGTCAAGGCGGCGCTGTTTCGGGCCGGCATCACGGGGATCACGCTGAGCCGGGTCAGCGGGCACGGCGGCGAGCACGAGATTCTCAGCCAGTACCGCGGCACCACGCTGGTCATGGAGTTCCACGAAAAAGTGAAGATCGAGATGGTGTGCTCCGAGGCGTTCGTCGAGGCGTGCATCACGGCGATTCTGTCGTCCGCCCGCACGGGGGAGGTGGGCGACGGCAAGATCTTCGTCCAGCCGATCGAGCAGGTGATCCGGATTCGCACCGGCGAGCGCAACAACGAGGCGCTCACGGCGGTGAACGCCGCCGAGGTGCAGCGGGCGGCGCTCGAGGCCGCCGAATGAACGTCTCGGCCGGCGATACCGCGTGGGTGCTCACGTCCAGCGCGCTCGTGCTGCTGATGACGGTGGGGCTCGCCTGCTTCTACAGCGGCCTGGTGCGCTCCAAGAACACGCTGAACACGATGATGATGAGCGTCGCGGCGATGGGCGGCATCGGCGTGCTCTGGGTGCTCGTGGGGTACTCGCTCGCGTTCGCACCCGGCTCGCCGTGGCTCGGCGGGCTGTCGTGGCTGGCGTTCCGCGGCGTGGGACTCGAGCCCAACGCGACCTACGCCGCGACGATTCCCCATCAGGCCCACGCCGCGTATCAGGGAATGTTCGCGATCATCACCCCGGCGCTGATCTCCGGCGCGATCGTGGAGCGGATGCGGTTCCGCGCCTATCTCGCATTCATGCTGCTCTGGTCGCTGCTGATCTACGCGCCGCTCGCCCACTGGGTGTGGGGCGCGGGCGGCTGGCTCCAGCAGCTGGGCGCGCTCGACTTCGCGGGCGGGACCGTCGTGCACGTCAGCGCCGGCGTCTCGGCATTGGTCGCCGCCTGGATGCTGGGACCGCGCCGTGACTACCGGCGGATGCCGCTCTCACCGCACAGCGTGCCGCTCGTGATCATCGGCGCGGGACTGCTCTGGTTCGGCTGGTTCGGCTTCAACGCGGGCTCGGCGCTCGCGGCGAATGGAATCGCGGCGCTCGCCTTCGTGAACACCAACGCCGCCGCCGCGGCCGCCGTCCTCACGTGGGCGCTGCTCGACATGTGGCGCTCGGGGAAGGTCACGGCGGTCGGCGTCGCGACGGGCGCGGTGGTCGGCCTCGTCGGGATCACGCCGGCCGCGGGATACGTCACGGCGCCCGCCGCGCTCGCGATCGGCGCGCTGTGCGCGGTGCTCAGCTACTTCGCGATTCAGCGGCGCTCCAAGAGCCGGCTCGATGATTCACTCGACGTCTTCTCGTGTCATGGCCTCGCGGGCATCGCCGGCGCGCTGCTCACGGGCGTGTTCGCGATGAGCGTCGGCGTGCTGGCGGGGCATCCGAAGCAGCTGCTCGTGCAGGTCTATGCGGTGCTGGCGGCCATCGTTCTGGCGGGTGTGGGCACGGTCGCGATCCTGGCGCTGGTGCGGGCCACGCTCGGCGCGCGGCCGCGGGTGGCGGACGAGCTGATCGGGCTCGATTTGAGCGAGCATGGCGAGGAGGCGTATTTCGGCGGGGAAGCGGGGCTGAGCGGAGGGATCGCGCTGGCGCAGAGCGTGATCGTGTCGACGCATGACGAGGATAAGGCCGAGCGGCGCAAAGGCTAGTCACGCGACGTCGGATCCAAGAATGCGATCGATCTCTTTGGCCCAGAATACGCGATAGCGCTTTCGTTTGACGGGCTCGGTTACGAGCTTGAGCGCGGCAAGCGCGCGCAGGCTCATCATGGCCGCGCGGTGGGTGACGTCCAGCTCATTCACGACCGTCGATGCCGAGACGACGATGTGTTCGAACAGGAGATCGACGATGCGGTATTGGAGCGGTGGAGCCTTTGTCTTCTTCAACCGCGCCTGATAATCCTCGCGAAGCGCGTGCAACCGGTCCGCGCGGCGAACAGCGTCTTCCGATTGTGTGCGCACGCCCTCCAGGAAAAAGCGGATCCATTGTTCGAATTCGCCATGTTGGCTGACGGCCAGGAGCAGCTCGTAGTATTGCGCGCGGTGCATTTCGAAAAAGGCACTGAGATAGAGAAGCGGTTGATCGAGCAGCTTCTCCTCGTGGAGCACCAATGTGACCAGCAGGCGTCCGACACGCCCATTCCCGTCAAGGAAGGGATGGATGGCTTCGAACTGGTAGTGGATGAGGGCCAGCCGCACCAGCGGGGGAAGGTCCGATTTCCGGTGGAGATACTTCTCCAGCGCGCCGAGCCCTTCGTTCATCTGCGGAACGGGTGGGGGAATGAACGTCGCGATGTCCTCACTGGCGCCGAGTCGGCCGATGTAGTTCTGCACCGTTCGGAACTCGCCCGGTGTCTGCGTTCGACCCCGCACGCCGGTGAGCAGGATCCGGTGCAGCTCACGCAACAATCTCATGCTGAGAGGAAGACGTCGCCCAGGATCGGTGGCATACGTCAGCGCCTCGAGGTAGTTGGCCACTTCACGAACGTCAGGTTCTTTGGGAGCGACCGCCGGGGCGGCTTCGTGGAGAGCCAGGTCGGTCAGAGACGCTTGCGTTCCTTCGATGCGACTGGAGAGCACCGCTTCGCGGCTCGAAAACGGCCCAACGAGGAGCCGCGGATTCGGCAGGCCGCGGGCAATTCCTCCCAACCGGCCGAGAGCGCGATCTGCAGCGGATAGAGTGCCCACGAGTTCACCGAGCTCAAGCGTGGGCGGAAGGTCGTGGGGCACGAACGCCGGGTTCCCGCGGGCGGTCGTGACCAGCCGACCGGCTCTATCTGACGTGAAATCAGCAGGTTGCAACTATGATACCTCAGTATCATTAGGTTGGGAGTTATGATACTAAATGGCTATATAGTATCATAAGCATCGGCCTAATGCAACTCCGGTATCACTGCCGACGACTGCGGACGCCTACGACACCCGTCGCGTCTTCCTTCTCATGAAGTCCATCAAAATGAACTGGCCGAGCGTCATCGTGTTCGTGAAATAGGCTTTGCCGCGGCAGATCGCCGAGACCTTCTTCACGAACTCCACCAGGCTGCGATCGCGCGCCAGCATGAAGGTGTTGATCAGGATGCCGCTGCGACGACACAGCGCGACTTCGCGGTACGTCGCCTGGAGAATGTGCGGGTCGAGGCCCATCGAGTTCACGTAGATCCGCCCGTCGGGCTGGGTTAACGCGGATGGCTTCCCATCCGTGATCATAATAATCTGGCGCATGTCCTTGCGCTGCCCCAGCAGGATCCGCCGCGCGAGCTTCAAGCCTTCCGTCGTGTTCGTGTGATACGGCCCCACCTGCGCATGCGCGAGCTGCCCGATCGGGATCTCTTCCGCCGTATCGTGAAACAGCACGACCCGCAGGGTGTCGCCGGGGAACTGCGTGCGAATGAGATGCGTGAGCGCGAGCGCGACCTTCTTGGCAGGGGTGAACCGATCCTCGCCGTACAGAATCATCGAGTGCGAGCAGTCGAGCATCAGCACCGTCGCCGACGACGAGCGGTACTCCGCCTGATGCACCATCAGGTCGTCGTACTCGAGGTTGATCGGTACGCCGAGGCCTTCGCGCTTCAGCGCGTGCGACAGCGTGGCGTTGACGTCGAGGTTCAGCGTGTCGCCGTACTCGTAGCGCTTGCTCGCCGCTTCGGCTTCCACCCCGGTGGCCAGATGCTCCGTCTCGTGCGCGCCGAAGCTCGATTTCCCGACGCTGCCGAGCAGGTGCTTGAGCGTGCGATAGCCGAGGAAGTCGATGCCCTTGTCGGTGAGATTGAACTGCACCTGCTGCGCCGCCTCTTTGGCCATGCCGCCCGGGCCGAGCACGGGCTGCTGCGCGCCGGGCATCTTCGGCGCCTGCTGCAGGTTCAGATAGCCTTCATCGATCAACTTCTGCACGATCTGATCGAGCAGCTCGGCGAGCTGCTGCTGGAGCTGCGCGTCGCGCTGCGCGTCGCCGGTGGACTCGCCGCGCAGGGCGGTCAGCATCTCGGGGGTGAGCTGCCCCGACTCCATCAGCGCCTGCACGATGGCTTGGCGCAGGGCGTCGAGCGAGCGGTCGGAATCGTCCTCCCCGAACTCCCCCCAGAACGGATGGGAGTAGGAGCCGCCGGCAAAGCCCGATTGCAGGAGGAAGTCGGCGAGCTGGTCGAGCAGCGCCTGGAGATTCACGGTCTCGAGCAGGCCGGGGACGTAGCGGCTGTAGGTCGTGGATTTCATCGGCTGCTTACAATGTCGCGCCCCGCTCGGGCACCGCGCAATCAGCTCCCCGTGGCGACGATGCAAGGCAACGCGTAACTTCGCCCGACCCCATGCTCGACCGCGTTCGCTCCGCCCTGGCTGGCCGCTACACGATCGAGCGAGAGCTCGGCGCGGGCGGCATGGCGACGGTGTACCTCGCCCAGGATGTGAAGCACCACCGCAAGGTAGCGGTGAAGGTGCTGCGACCCGAGATCGCCACGACCATGGGTGCGGACCGGTTCTCCCGGGAGATCGCCGTCGCCGCCGAGCTGCAGCACCCCCACATCCTGCCGCTACTCGATTCGGGGGAGGCCGACGGGTTCTTCTATTACGTGATGCCGTTCGTCGAGGGGCAGTCCCTGCGCGACCGGCTGGCCCACCACGGCGAGCTGCCCGTCCACGACGCAGTCAAGGTGTTGATCGAGGTCGTGGACGCGCTGGCCCACGCGCACGCGCATGGCGTGGTGCACCGCGACATCAAGCCCGATAACGTGCTGCTGTCGGGTCGTCACGCGCTGGTGACCGACTTCGGGGTCGCGAAGGCGGTGAGCGAAGCGACGGGCGCCCACAACCTCACCTCAGTGGGAGTGGCGCTGGGGACGCCCGCGTACATGGCCCCCGAGCAAGCGGTGGCGGACCCGCACCTCGATCACCGGGTGGATCTCTACGCGGTGGGGGTCTTGGGCTACGAACTGCTGACAGGGCGGCCGCCGTTTGCGGGTCGGACCCCTCAGGAGACGCTGGCAGCGCACGTGACACAGCAGCCCGAGCCGGTGACCAAGCATCGGCCGGAGATCTCACCGGCGCTCGCCGCCGTGCTGATGCAGTGCCTTGCCAAGCGGCCGGCGGACCGCTGGCAGTCGGCGGACGCGCTCTTAGCGCAGCTCGAGCCGCTCGCCACGCCCTCGGGCGGGATCACGCCGACCTCCAGCCGTCCGGTCGCCGCGTTTGCGGCGCTACGCCCCCGAGCGGTGGGCGGCGCCATCGCGGTCGTCGGCGTCCTGCTCGTTGTGATCATCGGCCTTCTGCTCACGCAGCGTGGCGCGCCGACCGCGCTCCAGCTGGGGCGCCGCACGCAGGTGACGCTCGATCCCGGGCTTGAGCTCGATCCGGCGCTGTCTCCCGACGGCAAACTCATTGCCTACACGACCGGGGCGGGGCTTCGCGTACGCCAGGCGGACGGCGGTGCCCCGATTGCCGTCGTGAGTGGGCCGGCCCGGTTCCCTTACTGGGCGCCGGACGGCGGGCGGATTCTCTTCCAGTCGTCGCGCGGGATCGAGATCGTCCCCGCGCTGGGCGGCGCGCCCCGCATGTTGGTGCCCGCGTTGGACGGCGGTCCATTCCCAGGGCCGATCGCGCCGGACGGACGGTCCTTCGTTTTCGTGCGGCGCGATTCCCTGTTTCTGCGGCCGCTGGACGGGGGGGGAGGGGAGACGCGGCTCGTCAGCGTCGGGAGGGAAGTGCACTCCCTCGCCTGGTCGCCCGGCGGCCGCTGGATCGCGTATGTCGCCGGCAATTCCGAGTTCGTCCGGGGGGGGTTGGGGATGGGGAACATCGCCCCGAGCGCCATCTGGGTGGTGGCGGCGACGGGTGGGACGCCGGAGCGAGTGACGGACGATCAATCGCTCAACGTCAGCCCGGCCTGGGTGTCGGGCGAGATCCTCATCTACGTGTCGAGTCGCGGCGGCGGTCGAGACGTCTATCAGATGGCGCTGACCAAATCGGGGCATCCTGCTGGTCCGCCGCTGCGGGTCACGACCGGTCTCAACGCACACGGGATCAGCCTGTCGGCGGACGGCGCGCGCTTCGCCTACTCGGCGTTCAGCGAAACGTCGAACGTCTGGTCCGTCCCCGTCGCCACGACGGGTGCCGTGTCAGTCTCCCAGGCCCGGCCGGTGACGGCGGGCAACCAAACGATCGAGAACTTTGACGTTTCCCCGGAGGGGCGGTGGCTCGTATTCGATTCCAACCGCGGCGGCACCCAGCAGATCTACCGCGTTCGCCTGGGCGCAGACGAGCCGGAGCAGCTCACGAACGGCTCCACGGACGTGTTCGCGCCGGCGTGGTCGCCGGACGGGCGGGAAATCGCCTTCCACGGCTTCCGCGGGGGCCATCGCGAGGTGTTCGTCATGCCCGCCGAAGGCGGCGAGCCGGTCCAGGTCACCAAGGGGACGGACGACCTGCGCGCTCCGCAGTGGTCGCCCGAGGGCCGGCGCCTGCTGCTGTTGGCCAATTGGCCCACGAACCCCCGGCTTCAGATTGTCACCCGCGGCGCCGACGGCAGCTGGTCCGGGTCGGAGCAGCTCGCGGTGGTCGTCGAGTCGGACACCGTGCCCATTTCCGGAGGGGCATGGTCCCCCGACGGTCAATGGCTTGTGTGCGAAGGCGGCGATCGTGGCGTCGTGATCGTTCCCGTCGAGGGCGGTCCCGCCCGGCGCCTCGTGCCGGGGTGGCGGACTGCGTGGGTAAGTCCGCAGTGGTCGGACGACGGTCGGCTCGTGTACTACCTCCTCGCGGACTCGAGCGGCAGCAGCGTGCGGGCCGTCCCTGCGTCCGGCGGCACACCGCGTGTCGTCGTCCGCTTCGACGATCCCACCCGGCCCTGGCACCGCTTTGGGTTCCGCGTCCGTGGCGGGATGTTCTACTTCACGCTCGGTGATCTCCAGAGCGACATCTGGGTCGCGGATGTGGAGCGCAAGTGAGCCGCAGCGCGTGAAGTGATGACCGAGGCCGTTCGCCGCTACGGATTCGGCGCCTTCGCCCACCGCAACTTCCGCCTCTTTCTCTTCGGCCAGACCGTCTCGCTCACCGGCACCTGGATGCAGTCCATCGCCCAGGGCTGGCTGGTGCTGCAGCTCACCAACTCGCCCTTCTACGTGGGACTGGTGTCGGCGCTCGGCTCGCTCGGCGTGCTGCTGTTCACGCTCTACGCCGGCGTGATCGCCGACCGCACCGACAAGCGCCGCACCGTCATCATCACGCAAACGTTGCAGATGCTCCAGGCGTTCGCCCTCGCCGCGCTCGTCTGGAGCGGCCACGTCACGACCGGCAGCGTGATGGCGCTCGCCGCGTTTCTGGGCGTGGTCAGCGCGTTCGACATCCCCACCCGCCAGGCGTTCATCTTCGAAATGGTCGGCAAGGAAGACCTGATGAACGCGATCGCGCTCAATACATCGATCTTCAATCTGACGCGCGTCCTCGGCCCGGTGCTCGCGGGATTTCTCATCGGCGCCCAGGGGGTGGCCGTCTGCTTCTTTCTCAACGGCGTCAGCTACCTCGCCGTCATCGGCAGCCTCCTCGCCATGCGGCTGCCGCCGTGGACGCCGACGGTCGCCGTGGGTTCGGCATGGGAGGGGTTCCGGGAAGTCGTGGCCTATCTGCGGAGCGACCGGCGCGCGTCCACGCTGGTCGTCCTGACGGCGATCATCAGCATCTTCGGCTTTCCCTATCTCGTCCTCATGCCGGTGTTCGCGCGCGACGTGCTGCGCGTCGGCGCGGCGGGGTACGGGCTGCTCAGCGCGGCGGTCGGGATCGGCGCGGTGGCCGGGGCGCTGACGGTGGCAGTGTTCAGCGCGCGCATTCGCAAAGGGCGCACGCTGGTGGGGGCGGGAATGCTGTTCGGCACGCTGCTCGCGGTCTTCGCCTTGTCGCGCTCGTTCGCCGTCGCCCTCGGCGTCCTGGTCCTCGTCGGCGCGGCGATGATCGTCAACAACGCGCTCACCAACACGCTGCTGCAAACCCACGTGCCCGATCACCTGCGCGGCCGGGTGATGGGCTTCTATTCCTTCATGTTCGTGGGGATGGCCCCGCTGGGCGCGTTTCAGGCGGGCGTCGTGGCGGAGCGGTTCGGCGCGCCGGTGGCGGTCGGGCTGGGCGGCGCGGTCTCGGCACTCGCCGTCGCGATTGCAGGATGGCGCGTTGCGGAGCTACGCCGGGCGATCTAGCTCCCCCAGCCGCGCCGTCTGGCCTCGGCCACGATCGCCTGGGCGGCGCCGTCAAACCCCAGCCGCTCGGGATTCAGCACCATATCGTAC
Source organism: Gemmatimonadales bacterium (assembly GCA_030699545.1). Taxonomy (GTDB): domain Bacteria; phylum Gemmatimonadota; class Gemmatimonadetes; order Gemmatimonadales; family GWC2-71-9; genus 20CM-2-65-7. The sequence goes on from JAUYMC010000242.1 coordinate 12,503, forward strand.
TGGCTCACGTCCTGGCGGTCGCGGCCGTAGTGGGTCTTCACGTAGCGGTCCCGCTGGTGATCGGTGTCGTCGAGCGTTGTCGCCGCATCGGCGGGGGAGACGCCGAGCCGCTCGATGGCGACCTGCTGGCGCCACGGCTTCGATCCCACGACGTAGACGTGCAGCGCGTTGCCGCGCGTCGCGAGCAGCGCCTGCGCCCCACGGCCCACGAGCACCGCCCGTCCTTCGCGCGCGGCTTCGGCGATCACGCGTTCGGTCAGCTTCACGAGTGTCGCCTCGTCGGCTTCGACCGCCGGCGTCGCGCCGCCGGCGCCGGCGCCGGACGTCGCGATGAACATCTCCGGCGACGCCACGGCGAGCGTGCGCGCCAGCCGCTCGAGCAGCCCCGGGGCGCGTTCCTCGCGGCGCGCGACTTCTTCCTGCGACACGCCCGCGAGCCGCGCCACCTGATCGACGAACGCGTTATCGATGAGCGTCCAGCCCAGCGCATCCGCCGCGCGCCGGGCCACCTCGGAGCCGCCCGAGGCGTACTGGCGCGTGATCGTGACGAGCGGGGGGGCGGCGAGGGGCATGCGTGCCGCTAGGTGAAAAGGTTGGGGCCGCCGCCCGCGCCAGGTCCCGGCTTTCCAAAGGGCGGCGGTTTGGGCTCTGTGCGCGCCCGAACATAGCCCAGCTCATCACTGCGCGCGATGCGCTTCTCGCACACCAACCCCTCGAGAATCAGCTCGCAGGCCGACACGATCGTGGCCGGGTCCTTCCTACCCGCCAGCCCCACCTGATCCACCAGCGTGAGGAGGCCAGGGACGGCGCTGAACCCTTTGAGCAGGGACTCAGAGCGCTCGTCGGGCGTGATCTTCAGCGCGCCTCCTTCATCGAACCAGTGCACGATGTCGTCGACGTTGGCGCCGCCGACGCGCGCCTCGAACGTGCGCCCCGCCGCCCGCTTGATGAGGTCCTTGGCGATGGATTCCGCCCCCTGGAGCTCCCCCTCGTACTCGAGCTCCAGCTTGCCGGTGATCGCGGGGAGCGCGGCGTAGACGTCGGAGACGCGCGGCACGACCACGCGCTCCTTCGTCGCGATCGCCCGCCGCTCGGCGTTGGACAGCACGTTGTCGAGCACGCTGATCGGCAGGCGCTGCGACACCCCGCTGCGCCGGTCCACCCGCTTGTCCTCCCGCGCCTCGAAGGCGATGCGCTCGATCAGCTCCGCCATGAAGTCGGGGACGCGGATCGTGCGGCCGCCATTCGCGCGCTCGACCCACGCCTCCTGCCGCGTGATCGCCGTGCCCAGCTCGACGGTGAGCGGATAGTGCGTCACGACCTCCGAGCCGATCCGGTCTTTCAGCGGCGTGATGATCTTGCCGCGCGCCGTATAGTCCTCGGGATTGGCCGTGAAAACGAGCGCGATGTCGAGATCGAGGCGGACGGGATAGCCTTTGATCTGCACGTCGCCTTCCTGCATGATGTTGAACAACCCCACCTGGATCTTGCCGGCGAGATCGGGCAGCTCGTTGATCGCGAAGATCCCGCGGTTCGCCCGCGGCAACAGGCCGAAGTGCATCGTCAGCTCGTCGGACAGGAGGTGTCCGCCGCGCGCCGCCTTGATCGGGTCGACGTCGCCGAGGATGTCGGCGATCGTGACGTCGGGCGTCGCGAGCTTCTCGACGAAGCGCAGGTCGCGGGGCAGCCACGCGATGGGGGTGTCGTCTCCCCGCTCGGCGATCAGCTCGCGGCCGTACTTGGAGATCGGCTGGAACGGATCGTCGTTGACCTCGCTGCCCGCCAGGATCGGGATCTCCTCGTCGAGCAGGGTGACGAGCTGGCGCAGGATCCGGCTTTTGGCCTGGCCGCGCAGGCCGAGCAGAATGAAGTGGTGCCGGGACAGGATCGCGTTCACGAGCTGCGGCAGCACCGTCTCTTCGTATCCGACGATGCCCGGAAACAGCGGAGAGCCGTTCTCGAGCAGGCAGATCAGGTTGTCCCGCATTTCGTCTTTCACGGTCCGCTGACGGCGGGCGGGACTGGCCCACTCCGTCTGCTTGAGCTCGCCCAGCGACGTAGGCATCGTCATGGCTCGACGTTAACCCGGCGGCTCCGCGGGTGTAAAGAGCCGGACCGCTGCGACACCCCACGCGGAAAGTTCCACCGTCGCTTTTCCGTCGCCGGCGATGGGCAGCGCGTCACCGTCCGCCTGGTGCTCGACCAGGCTCGCGCGGCGCGCCGAGCGAAACGCATACGCCGCGGGCCACATCCCGACCGCGCGCGCCTGGCCCGACACATCGAGCCACTTCACGATGACGCCGTCGCCGTCGTCCGCGCGCTTCGCACCCGCGACCATGGCGCCCTTGTCGGCGAAGAAGACCGCGCGATCCTTCCCGATGAGCGGTCCGGGAGCCGCGTTCTCGTACGCCGCCGAGACGCGCAGCGGATCGCAGGCGGCCCAGCCGCGCCGCACGGGCTCGGCGGCGTCGCTCCCCCCGGGGCCGAGCAGCGAGATCCGGAACCGGAACGTCGCCGGCCCGCTCTGCGCGGCGGCGAAGTTGGTGTACCAGTAGTTGTGCATCGCGTACGCGAACAGCGTGCCGTCCGGCGCGATGGTCCGGCGCCACTGCCCGCGGACGATGTCGTTCAGCGTGACGAGCGGCGTGTCGGGCCCGCTCCACAACACGCCCCCCCCGTCGCCGGCTTCGTGCAGCCACACCCAGTGCGTGTGGCAGTACCAGTCGCGGTTGCTTCCCGGCTGCTGGTCGCGCTCCACCGTCATGCGGCCAAGCGGGACTTCGATCTCCACCGTGGGCTTGGTGAAGGCGAAGGGGAAGGCCACGTACAGCGCTTCCTTGGCGCTCGTCGCGTTCTTGATGACGCGGTTCTCGATGTCCACCCACGGCAGCTCGTCGTACAGCGTCACCCGCGAGTGCACCGACGAGAATCCGTCGATGGCGCGCTCCACGACCAGACGGGTGCCGATGCCGGGCAGCCGTTCGCGCCGGGGGGGGGCGACCATCCGGGCCTGCATCAGGGTGAGCTCGGGGGGTGTCTTCAGGTCGGCGCGGTCGGGTGAGGTCCAGAGCGCGCTGCGCTCCCCGCCGAGAGCATAGACGAGCTGATTCAGTCCCGACCACTCGGACGGCTTGACGCGTTCCCGGCCGTCCGGGCCCACGAGCGAGCGGATCGCGCCGGTCTGGGGGTCGAGCTGCACGCGGAAGCCGCCGGCGGCGGCCTCGGCGGCCTCGCCTTCGGCCGCCGGGGGCTGCGGCGCGCGATCGCCTTCGGACAACGCGAGGTAGCCCAGCGGCGGCACATCGCGCACCAGCACGAGGGCCTTGCCGTCCTCGAGGTCGACGCTCGGCAGCTCGCGCCCCTCGAAGGCGAACGTCTTGCCGGCGCCTCCCGGCACCTCCGTGACGTCGGTCCGCTCCCACGAGCCCGCGTTGAAGACGATCCGTCCACGCCCCGGTCGCGTATTTCGCCCCAGCCGCAGCAGGCCTTCGTCGAGGTCGGCGCGGGCGGCGGCGGCGCCGCTTTCGATGAAGCGCCGCTTGTACGCCCACTGCGCCACGGTCTGGCGGGCGTTGGGGTCGGTGACGCTCTGCTCGGCGCCCCAGATGTGCTCGCCGAACAGCAGCAGATCGCGCCACATGGCGGCCCGGTCTTCGCCGCGGCGGCGGCGGCTCCGGGCCACGACGTCGTGCGGCGCGTCACCTTCCAGGCGGTCGTCCCAGAGGGCCAGGATTTCGGCGGCGCGGGCGGTGAGCTGGACCGCGCGAAAATCGGCGAGCGGCGCGGCGGTGGACGCGGCGCCGTCCTCCCGGTAGACGCCGCTGTCGCCGCGCCGCACGGGGATACGGGGCCCGAAGCGGCGCTCGACGTCGCGGAAGAAGTCTTCCGCGCGCGCCGTCACGAGCCGGGGAAAGGCGAAGCGGCGGCCGAACTCCACCGCGTTGGCCACGACGTCGTCCCCGATCAGGGCGTTGGGGCGCGAGTCCGCGCCGGACAGCAGCGCCACATCGTACGGCCAGTCGCGGGCGAGAAATACGGGATTCGTGAGCAGCCAGTGGGATAACCGCCGGCCCATCTCGTCGGATGTCCCGACGAGATGAAACGGCGACGCCCGCCAGTGCAGCACGCGGCTGCCGTCGGGACCCTCCCAGTAGTAGAGCTGCGGGTAGAGGGCGTCCTCGAGGGGAAGCGCGCGCTCGGCGCTGATGGCGGTGGCGAGATACTTCACGCCGCTCGCGGCGAGCAGCATGGGGAAGGTCGCCGGGTGGCCGGGGACGTCGCCGGTTTGCGCGGTGGTGTAGGTCAGGCCGCGCTCGCGCGCCAGCCGCGCCGCGGGCCAGACCAGGCGCGCGAAGGTGTCGTGATCGAGCAGCCCGGTGAGCATGTTGGCGAACAGCGCGTGCCATCCGACTCGCCCGTCGCGAATCGCCTGGAGCAACGCATCGGCCTGCGTATCCGAGCGGTTCTCGAGAAACGAAATCACTTGCAGGGCGCACTCGGCCGTGAAGCGGTACTCGGGGTGAGTCGTGAGTCGCCGCACGGCCGCGTCGAGGTTGCGGCGGTGCCGCTCGAGCGCGCGCTCCTGCAGATCGGTGTACCCGACATCGGTGTGGGCCGAGGCGAGCCAGTAGACGGTCCAGCGCTTGGGTGGGACCAGCCGCACGCGGCGGCGCGCCGCGCGGTCGCGTCCGACTTCGACGTCGATCTGGAATTCCGCGGGCGCGGAGAGGGGTACCCACACTTCGCCGCTGAGCGCGACGCTGTCGCCGAGGCGGACGAGTCCGGCGGTCCCGACGAGCGCGCCGCGGCGATCGGTGATGCGGGCGCGCGCGGCGGGGGCGCCCAACCCGGCGACGATGATGCGCACGAGATTGCGCCGCCCGTCGGGCGCCTGATAGAGCGCCGTGGGCCGGACGTCCACGACGGGTTCTTGCGCGCGCCCGCGCGGGATGCCGGGCCACAGCGGCAGCGTGCCGAGCCAGCTCAGGAAGGTGCGACGGTCGGGGAAGGGCATGATTCCAGTAAGGTACCGCGGCTTGACGCGTTCGGTCCCATGTGTAGCGTATAGCCGTCTCGCCCCCTCCCCCGAACCTCGACAGGAGTCGCTATGAAGCGCATCGCATTGGCTTTGGTATTCGTCGGCATGGTCGCGGCAGCCGCGTGCGGCGGCGGTGATCAGCGCGGCGCGTCCGACACCACGATGGCGGACACGACGCATCAGATGACCGATTCGATGCAGGCCATGCCCGACACGACGCCGTAGTAGCGCGGCGAAGTTTCACAAAGGAGACGGATCATGTCTTTATCAGTGCGCGGGATCGCACTCCTCGGCGCCGTGCTGCTCCTGGGCGTGCCGGCGTGTGGCGACGATTCCACCGGGCCCGCGGCGGCAGCGGAGCTCATCGTAGCCAATTACAGCGCCAACTCGATCACGGTGTACGCGGCGACTGCAGAGGGTGATGCCGCGCCGCTCCGAACGATCATCGGCGCCGCGACCACCCTGAACACTCCCCAGGGGCTGGCGTTGGACCGCGCGCGCGGTGAGCTGTACGTCGCCAACCGCGGGGCCGGGTCGGTGCTGGTCTTCAACGTCAGCGACGACGGCGATGTGGCGCCCAAGCGGACGATCGCCGGCGCGAGCACGGGTTTAGGCACGCGGTACGATATTGCCTTCGACGCCGGCAATGACGAAGTCGTGGTCTCCGTCGGCGGCGCGATTCGCGTTTTTGCCCAGACCGCGAACGGCGATGTGGCGCCGATCCGATCGATCACTGGGGCCGCGACGGATATCGAAGGCCCCCAGGGGCTGTCGCTGAATCCAACGCACGGCGAGTTCATCATCGCCGACGTCACGGATGACGCCGTCCACGCCTACGCCCGCACGGCCGAGGGCGACCAGGCCCCGCTCCGAACCCTTCAGGGCGCCGCAACGATGCTCGGCGATCCCGCTGAAGTCGTGACCGACGTCGTGAACAACGAGATGTTCGTGGCGAGCTTCGCCGGCTCCATCGACGTCTTCAGCCGCACGGCAACCGGTGATGTGGCGCCGATCCGGAGCATCGCGGGCGCCGCGACCACCCTGGTCAATCCCTACGGCGTCGCGGTGGATGCGGCGCGGAACGAGATCGTGGTCGTGGACTACGCAACGAGCGCGATTCGTTTCTACGGCCGCACCGCCAACGGAGACGTCGCCCCGCTGCGCTCGATTACTGGCGCCGCCACGGGGCTGACAGGACCGTCACGCATCATCCTGCGCTAGAACCGCGCACCGTCCGGCCGATCGCCGCGCGCGCATCGAAGGGCGGAACCCAGCCCAGCTCGACGCGCGCGCGGTTCGCGTCATAGGGGTTGTCGCCGACCAGAAACCACACCGCCGCGCCCGCGAGCCCGCCGTAACGCTCCGGGTCGCGCAGCCGCAGCCAGCGATTCCACAGCAACACCCCCGCGCGCGCGAAGGCCATCGGCACGCGCACCCAGCGCACTCGCACGCCCGCCGCTTCGCCAAAGGCCGCGAAGAACTCCCGCTGCGTCAGCGGCGGCGCGGCATCGTGCGTGACGTTGTACGCCCGGAAGGCGGCGCCGCCGGGAAGGGGACGCTCGAGCGCCGCCACCGCCGCCGCGGCGACGTTTCCCGCATACACGCAGGACAGCTGATTCGTGCCCGGTCCCACTCCAGGGACGATCCCGCGCCGCACCGTGGCCATGACGCGGGGCGTGAACACCCGGTCCCGCTCGCCGTAGATGACGTTCGGTCGGAGCGCGACCGCGGTGAGCCCGTCGCCGGCCGCGTCCCGCACGACGTCCTCCGCCAGCTGCTTGGTGCGCGCGTAGAAGTCGTGCGGCGACAGCGGCTGCAAGGGAAAGTCCTCGGCGACCGCGCCGCGCCCTGCCTGATACGTGGACGCGCGCCCATACACGGCGACCGACGAGATATGGACCAGCCGCGCGCCCTCGGCGCGCGCCGCGAGGACCGCCAGGCGCGTGGCGCCGACGTTCACGCGCTCGAACTCCTCGTACGTC
>JAUYMC010000258.1 GCA_030699545.1 Gemmatimonadales bacterium
GGACTACGTGATCACGCGACGGCGCCTGCTCGTGGAGCTCAAGACGACGCGGGTGGGCAGTCCGCTCGGCTTCGGGCGCGAGTGCGCGAAGTACCTCTACCACGCGCAGCTCGCGTTCTACCTCGCGGGCCTCGCCGCGCACGGCAAGGAGATGAGCGCGGCGATCGTCGCGGTCGAGAGCGATCCGCCGCACGTCGTCCAGGTCTACACGGTGCCGGACGACGCGATCGAGTGCGGGCGGGAGGAGTACCGCGCGCTGCTGCGGCGCCACGTCCAGTGCCGCGCCGCCGGCGAGTGGGGCGGGTACGCGGAGGGGCCGACGGACCTGGTGCTCCCGCGGTGGGCGTACGGGGACGACGAGGACGCGGGCGATCTGGGGCTCGATTTCGGGACCGAGGAGGCAGCGGCATGAGCGACGAGAAGCGACCGACGACGTACGACGAACTGTTCCCGGGCCGTTTTCTGAAGGCGGGCCTGTTCAAGGGCCGGGACGTGACGCTGACGATCAAGGACGTCCTGATCGAGAGCCTGCCCGCCGAGAAGGGCGGGGAGGAAGACAAGGCGATCCTGCACTTCAGAGAGTCGCCGAAGGCCCTCGTGCTGAACAGGACCAACGGCGAGTCGATCAAGGCCATGTTCGGCAAAGCAGTCCGCGACTGGCTCGGCAAGCGCGTCACGTTCTTCCCGACGCACGACAAGCTCGGGCGTGAGACGGTCGACGCGATCCGGGTTCGCGGCTCGCCCGACATCGCGCACGTGGTCGCGTTCGAGCTGCGGCTTCCGAAGCGCAAGGCTCGCGCGGTGACGCTCGCGGTCACGTCCGCGAAGCCGGGTGCGCCGGCACCCGCAGCCGCGACGTCGACGACCACGGACGAGCCGCCGGACGATCTGCCGCCGCCTGACGTGGGTTCGGACGGCTAGAAGCTGCCCCACCCGCGGCGGGGCGGCCCCCCCCCTGCCGACTTCGCCGCGGGTGGGGGCTGTTTTTGGAGGTGTGCAGGGCCCGGCGGGGCGGGGCGAGGCGTGGCACGGCACGGCGCGGCGCGGCGAGGCGAGGCGTGGGATTCACTACCGGAGGGTACACATGGCGACGAAGGCGAAGCGAGCGGAAGTGCAGACGGAGCGGCAGGATCTCACCATCCCGCCGATCGACGTGAAGATGGCAGGGTTCACGATCCGGGGCATCTCGCCCGTGCTCTCGCACGCGCTCGGCGGGTACGAGGGCAAGAGCATGGAGGGGCCGAAGAACAAGCAGAAAACGCGCGATCTGGAGGCGGAGTTCCGGGCCTCGCTGTACCCGGTCCCGGGCCACGCGGGTGCGTTCGGGATCCCGGCCGCCGCGTTCAAGAGCGCGATCGTGGACGCGTGCCGGTACGTCGACGGGATGAAGGCCACGCTCGTCCGCGGCGCGCTCTACGTGCTCGGGGACGTGATCGAGATCCGGGACGCGAAGCCGCGACTGCGCCGCGACGTCGCGCGCATCGGGCGGTTCCCGACGCGGACCCCGGACCTGCGTGTGCGCGGTGAGTTCCCGCTGCCGTGGAGCGCGCTGCTCCCGATCCGGTTCTCGGCGTCGGTGCTCTCCGTCCCGCAGATCGCGAACCTGCTCAACAACGCCGGCTTCTCCGTCGGCGTCGGGGACTGGCGCCCGGCGAAGTGCGGATCGTTCGGGCAGTTTTCCGTTGCGAGCGCGGACTTCATCGACAGGGTGTGAGTGGGCTGGCGAGGCGTGGCGCGGCCCGGCGGGGCGCGGCACGGCAAGGCAGGGCAAGGCGAGGCGTGGGCTTCACTACTCGGAGGGTACACATGGCGACACGGCGCAAGCGCAGCAAGGCGGCACACCTCACGGCCTCCAACCCGGAGCCGGTCAGCGGCAGCCGGCTCACGAAGAAGGACGCGGTGGTCATCGCCCGCGCCTTCGGCGAGCTCGCGGCGGCGAAGCAGTTGACCCCTGCGGCCGTCGTCGAGCGCGCCCGGGCGCCGGCGGACCCGCTGCACTGCTTCTTCGAGTGGGACGACTCGAGGGCCGCGCACGCGCACCGGCTCGACCAAGCCTCGTACCTGATCCGCTCCGTGCGCGTGACGGTCCAGAGCGCGACGATCCCGGCACGCACGATCCGCTACTTCTGGCCGGTCAAGACGGCCGGTGTCGGCGAGGGGTACCAGACGGTCGAGCGCGTGCTCTCGGACAAGGAGATGCGCCGCGAGATGCTGGCCCGCGCCGAGCGCGAGTTCGTTTCGTGGCGCGACCGCTACGCCAGCTTGACGGAGCTGGCGCGCGTGTTCGCCGCGGCGGAGGTCGCGTTCGCGCGGCTGCACGCGAAGAAGGCGGCTTAGGTAGGGTTCGGTTTGATGGTGTGACGAGGCACGGCATGGCTCGGCAAGGCGTGGCTCGGCGGGGCGAGGCATGGCGCGGCGCGGCGGGGCGTGGCGAGGCGTGGGATTCACTACCGGAGGACAAATGGACAGCACGAGCGACAGGACTGAAGGCATTTTGTCCCGCCTGGCGCAGTCGGCCGAGCGGATCGCAGCCGCGTACGAGCGGGTAGCGGTCGCGAGCGCGGGCGCCTTCGCGGCCGCGCAGCGGGCGAATGCCGCGGTCGAAGCGGCGCGGCGGGCGGAGGTCGAGGCGCTCGTGTCGTACCGGGCGCGCCGGCGGGCGCTCGAGCCCGAAATCGTGACCGCGCCCCCTCCGCCCGGGCCCCAGCCGGAGCTGGGGCCGTGAGCCCGCGAGAGCGGAATCTCGCGGTGGCGTGGCTGCGGGAGAGTGCCGTGGTCCTGCTCCGCCTCGCCGGCGGCGTTGAGAGCAACTTCGGCTTCGGAGCCAACCCCCTCGGCGGCGGCGCGGCCGCGGCGCGCTACGTGGCCGACAAGTATCGCAAGGCCGCGGTGCTCCTCGAGGACGCTGCGACGGACGCCGCGATGGACGCCGAGGACCAGTCGACGCCCGGAGGCGACAAGTGAACCCGACATGTAGGCAGTGCGGACAGCGAGAGGTCGAGGACGCGCGTGCTGATTACGCGACGCCGGTGTGCTTCGTGTGCCTCCCCCCGCCCTGTCCGCTCCCGGTTCGTTTGCACGGCCACACGATCCGCGTCACCCCGGACGGCGACACGTGGATCGTAGAGGTCTACTCGGAGCGCGGCGGCTCGATCCTCTGCTGGGAGTCGGGGCTGCTCTCGGCCACGTACGCGCTCGCGGTCGGGCGCGCTGCGGTCGATGCGAGGGTGGCGGCATGAGCTTCGAGGCCGCGGCGCGAGGCGAAGAGGCGCAGCTCATGGAATGGACCCTGGCGAGGGCGCTGGTGATGCAGCTGCGCGAGCTCGTCACGACGGAGGACGACGGGCCCGAGGGCGCGATGGGCCCGGCGTGGATCCTCGCCCAGGTCCGGGAGATGCTCGGGCCGGCACCCGAAAGCGACGCCCTCCGCGCCGAGATCGCGCG
>JAUYMC010000266.1 GCA_030699545.1 Gemmatimonadales bacterium
GCTCGACGATGAGATCGAGAACATGGGCGCCCAGATGGTGAAGGAAGTGGCGACCAAGACCTCCGATCTCGCCGGCGACGGCACCACGACCGCGACCGTGCTCGCGCAGGCCATTTTCCTGGAAGGGCTCAAGTCGGTGACGGCGGGCGCCAACCCGATGGCCCTCAAGCGCGGCATCGAGCGGGCGGTCGAGATCGTCGTCAACGAGCTGAAGAAGATCTCCGTGCCGACCTCCGGCCGGAAAGAGATCAAGCAGATCGCCACGATCTCCGCCAACGGTGATACCGACATCGGCGAAAAGATCGCCGATGCGATGGACAAGGTGGGCAAGGACGGCGTCATCACCGTCGAAGAGGCGAAGAGCCTCGAGACGACGCTCGAGACCGTGGACGGCATGCAGTTCGACCGCGGCTACCTCTCCCCCTACTTCATCACCGATCCCGAGAAGATGGAAGCGGTCCTCGAAGACGCCCACATTCTTATCTACGACAAGAAGATCTCGTCGATGAAGGACCTCCTGCCCGTGCTCGAGAAGGTGGCGCAGGCGGGGAAGCCCCTGCTCATCATTTCCGAGGACGTCGAGGGTGAGGCGCTGGCGACGCTGGTCGTCAACAAGCTCCGCGGCACCCTGAAGGTCTGCGCCGTCAAGGCGCCGGGCTTCGGTGACCGCCGCAAGGAGATGCTGCGCGACATCGCCATCCTGACCGCCGGCCAGGTGATTTCCGAAGAGCTGGGTCTGAAGCTGGAGAACGCCACCCTGAACGACCTCGGCCGCGCCAAGCGGATCGTGGTCGACAAGGACAACACCACGCTCGTAGACGGCAAGGGCAAGGCCCAGGAGATCGAGGGCCGGAAGTCGGAGCTCAAGGCCCAGATCGACAAGGCCACGTCCGACTACGACAAGGAGAAGCTGCAGGAGCGGCTGGCGAAGCTCGCCGGCGGCGTTGCCGTGCTGAACGTCGGCGCGGCCACCGAGACCGAGATGAAGGAGAAGAAGGCCCGGGTCGAGGACGCGCTGCATGCGACCCGCGCGGCGGTCGAGGAGGGCATCGTGCCCGGCGGCGGCGTGGCGCTGCTGTGGACGCAGAAGTCGCTCGACAAGGCCAAACACGCCGACAAGATCACTGATGATGACGAGCGCATCGGCGTCGACATCGTGCGGCGCGCGCTCGAAGAGCCGATCCGGATGATCGCCCAGAACGCGGGCGCCGAAGGCGCCATCGTCGTGGGCAAGGTGAAGGAGTCGAAGGACAAGAACTTCGGCTACAACGCCCAGACCGATTCGTACGAAGACCTGGTGGCGGCCGGCGTCATCGACCCGACCAAGGTCACCCGCACCGCGCTGCAGAACGCGGCGTCGATCGCGGGGCTGCTCCTGACGACCGAATGCGTCGTCGTGGAGAGGAAAGAGAAGGACAAGGTGCCCCCGATGCCCGGCGGCGGCGGCATGGGCGGGATGTACTAAACAACGAGACGCTGAGGCGCTGAGACGCCGAGGCCGACCGTTCGTGGCGCCCCGGGGGTTGTCGAAACCCGGGGCGCTTCTCGTGGGTATCATTGACCCATGAACATCACGCTGGCGGCGCTCGGCGCCGCGCTCCTCGCAACGCAGGGCATCCCCACGCTGCCCGGCAACTGGCAGGCGCGGGCTGGCGGCGAAATCCGCCACATCATGGTCCGCGCCGACAGCTCGGCGCAATTCGGCGAGGAGGTCGCGCGCTGGAGGGTCGTGGGGGACAGTCTGTGGATTACCTTGGGCGACGGCGTCTGGCAGGTCTACGCCATGCAGCTCGCGGGCGACAAGCTCACGATCGCGGGCGGCGATCTCGAGAAGCCGGTATCCCTGAAGCGCGTCGGGGCCCCGACGGCCCGGCCCGACACGCTGGCGATCCCCGACGCGCCGCCCGTCACGGCCCGCGCCTGGTGATCAGGCCAGGGGGTGACGCCTATTTCAGGTCGCTTACCCCCGCCAGCCGCCACCCCACGTTCTTGCGCTCGAAGCGCATCGCAAACCGGCGGCGATCGACCCGGGGCGCCCCGCCGCCCGCGGGAATGTATTCGAACGTCGCCCGGACCTCGGCGTTGGCCGTCGCCCCCCGAGGCGCGAGCCCCGCGATCGTGAATTTCGCCGTAATCTGATTCCAGTCCCGGAAGAACTGCTCCCACCCCCGCCGCTCCGCATCGGTCAGTCCCGGATACAGCACGCGCAGGTTGGCGATACGCTCGCTCGACAGCGCCCGGCCCAGATCGGTGAGCAGCACGTCGAGCGCGCCGCGGGTATCGGCGGGCTGGGTGCTGGGCGGCGCGATGCCGGCGTCGATCCCGATCTGCTCGGCGCTCTGGGCGGCGACTTTCGCGAGGGTGAAGTCCTGCGCGCGGAACAGCGACTCGGCGCGCGCGAGGAACATGCCCGCGTTCGCCGCGGCGTTCCCGGTCGGAATCGCCTGTACCACCGGCGTCACGCGCTGCAGCGTGCGCTGCGCATCCCGCTCCAGCGCGCGCGCCTCGTCGCGGGCGCGCGTGTACTGCGGGACGACGCTGACGTAGGTCTGCAGCGCCCGTGACTGATCGCCCCCGAGCAGCGCCTGCTCGGCGGTCTGGAACATCCCCTCCGCCAGGATCATCGACGGCACGTTGTTCTTGAGGGCTCCCACGGCGATCGCGCG
>JAUYMC010000268.1 GCA_030699545.1 Gemmatimonadales bacterium
TGTCCATCAAGTTCGTAGGGCGGGAGAGCTCCTCTCTCTCTCACCGCGAGATCGAGCCCGCATGAGCGCGCTGTTCTCGGACCTGGGCCGGCCAAGCGGCGCCGGGGCGGCGGTCTCAGCCGCGGGCGGCCCGGAGCGATCGCGTGGCCTCGGCGTCAACGGTCAGCGTCCCCGGATCGATGACGACCTTGTGCTCGCGCCGCGCGTATTCCGGGCTGATCTTCTCGTTGCGGACGTCGGCAACCACTCGCTCGGGGTCGCGCGCGAAGGGGTCGCCGAAGCCCCCGCCCCCCGGCTGCTCGTGCAGGATCACGTCCCCCCGCTTGAGCGTGATGGCGAACTTGGCGGGCATGGCGCGCGCCTCGGTGTCCGGGTTGAGCACGTTCCGGGTGCCCCGCGCGGGCTTGCCCCCGGCCAGACCGTAGGGCTGAAACTTCATGCGATCCGATCGGAGCTGGAGCGTGGCCTCCTCGTTCAGAAGTGTGTAGCACCGGCGCAGGCCGAGCCCGCCGCGCCACAGACCCGCGCCGGCGCTGTCCGGCACGAAGCCGTACTCGTCGATGCGGATGGGGTGCTGGGCCTCGAGCACCTCGACCGGCGTATTCGACATGTTCTGCGACGGATTGGTGACCGCTTCCATGCCGTCCTTGTCGGGCCGCCCACCCCACGCGCCGGTGATCATGTCGACGATGACGAAGGGCTTGCGCTCGGCGGTGAGCCCGCCGATCGACAGCACGGTATTGCCCCCCTCGCCCGCCGCGGGCACGCGCTCGGGCAGGACCTGGGCGAGGGCGCCGAGCATCACGTCGAGCATGCGGTAGCCCGTGAGCGCCCGCGCCGCGCAGGCCCCGGGCAGGCGCGGGTTCAGGATGGTGCCCTCCGGCGCGATCACATCGATGCACCGGAAGACCCCGGCATTGTTCGGCACGTTCTGGCGCAGCACGGAGCGCACCGAGAGATACGTGCACGACTTCGTGAAGGACAGCGTCGAGTTGAGCGCCGCCTTCACCTGGGGCGAGCTGCCCGTCCAGTCGCAGGTGAGGTGCCCGTCGGCGTGCACCGTGATCGCCACGGTGAGCGGCACGGGGTCGTCGCTGAACCCGTCGCTGTCGAGGTAGTCGGTGAACGTGAAGCGCCCCCGCGGCCAGCGCGCGATCTCCGCCCGGGTCAGCCGCTCGGCGTAGTTGAGCAGCGCCTCGGTAGAGGCGCGCATCGTCTCGAAGCCGTAGCGCGCGAGGAGCTTCAAGAGCTCGCGCTCGCCCACCTTGCACGCGGCGTACTCGGCGGCGATATCGCCCAGCACGCGGTCGGGCACGCGGACGTTCTTCTCGATGATCCGGAGCACGGAGCGGCTCGGCACGCCGCGCTCGTAGAGCTTGATGGGTGGGATGCGCAGGCCTTCCTGGTACACCTCGGTGGAATCGCTGGCATTGGAGCCGGGCACGCGCCCGCCCATATCGGTCTGATGGCCGATCACCACGGCGAACGCCTCGATCCGCTCCTCGGCGAAGAGGGGCATGAACAGAAACACGTCGGGAATGTGCATGCCGCCTTCATAGGGGTCATTCATGACCACCACGTCGCCGGGATGGAGATCGTCGCGGAACTCGCGGAGCACGCTCTCCATGGCGTCGGGGATCGCCCCCAGGTGCTGGGCGATGGTCTTGGCCTGAGCAATCATCCGCCCCTTCGCATCGCAGAGGGCGGTCGAGAAGTCCATCACGTCCTTGATGATCTCGGAGCGCGCGGTGCGGATCACCGTGTAGGCCATCTCGTCCACGATAGCGTCGAGCGCGCTCTTCACCACCGCGAAGGTGACGGGGTCGACCGCCTGGGGAGGCACGAGCGCCGCTCCTGTCCCCGCTGTCGCCGTCCCCGCTGCGGGTCGGTTCATCGCGCTGGTCCTTCGTTCGTCCGAGGCGAGGGTGATCACGAGGTTGCCGAAGGCATCGCGCTGGACGGCGGCGCCGGGGGGCACGACCACCGTCGAGTCGTAGCTCTCCACGATGAGGGGACCGCCTACGCCCTCCGCCGGCACCTGCTCGCGGGCCCATACCGGCGTGTCGACGGGCACGGCCGCGCGGTCGAAGGAGACGGCGCGGCGTGCCGCCGCCGCCGGGCCGCCCCCCGCGACGACGCGCACGGCGCGGAAGTCCAGCCGGTGCGGCCTGACGCCCGTGGCCACCACGCGGACATTCACCAGCTCCAGCTCCTCGTCACTGGCATAGCCGTAGGTGACGGCGTACTCGCGGTTGAAGGCCTCGCGCAGCTCGCCCAGCCGATCCGCGGCGAGACGGCCGCCCGGAATCGGAATCACCAGCTCCGAGGACTGGCCCGCGTAGCGGAGATCGGCCTGGCCCTCGAGCCGGACGTCGGCGCCGGCATAGCCCTCGGCGGCGAGCGTCGCCGCGGCCTCGCGCGCCATCTCGTCGAGCCGCGCGTTCGCCCGGTCGAGGCTGGGACCGCCGAGCAGGCCACCGGCGGCGCGAACGAAATGGTGCTCAACGTCGCTCGCGAGCATGCCCACCGCGGTGAACACGCCCGGCGAGACCGGCACCAGGATGCGGCGGATGCCGAGGTGAGCGGCCACGTCCGCGGCATGGACGGGCCCGCTGCCCCCGAAGGCGACGAGGGTGAAGTCGCGCGGATCCCGCCCACGCTCGATCGTGACCGAGCGGATGGCCCGCGCCATATTGGCATTGGCCACCGCGCGAATACCGTGAGCCGCCTCCATCACGCCAAGCCCGAGCGGCTCGGCCACGTCATGCTGGATGGCATCGCGGGCGAGGGCCACGTGAAGCTTCAACTCGCCGCCCGCCAGGTGCTCAGGGTTCAGGAAGCCCAGCACCACGTTGGCGTCGGTGACGGTCGGCCGCTCGCCGCCGAGGCCATAACAGGCCGGTCCCGGCACGGCGCCCGCCGACTCCGGCCCGACGCGCAGCAGGCCGCCGGCGTCGATCCCGGCGATGGATCCCGCGCCCGCCCCGACCTCGGCGATGTCGATGGCCGGCACCTTCAACATGTAGCCGCCCGCCTTGATGAAGCGGCTCGACGTGCTGATGCCGTCGCGGAACTCGTACTCGGTGGTGAGCGACACGCGCCCGGCCTCCACCAGCGAGGCCTTGGCCGTGGTGCCGCCCATGTCGAAGACGATGAGGTTCGGCTCCTCCATCGCCCGGCCGAGCCGCGCCGCTCCAGACACGCCCGCCGCCGGTCCCGAGCCCACCGCGAACACCGGCCGCTCGTCCGCCGCCGCGGCCCCGACAACGCCGCCATTGGAGACGACCACCATCAGCGGCGCCTCGATCCCCGTGCGCTCGAGCCCGTCGGCGAGGTTCGCCAGGTATTGCCGCATCACGGGCAGGAGATAGGCGTTGACCACCGTCGTGCTGGTGCGCTCGTACTCCTTGATCTCGGGCAGGACCCGCCACGACGCGGTGATGTCGAGCGAGGGGAAGCGCGCGCGGACCAGGCGTTCGGCCTCCTGCTCGTGCACCGGGTTGACGTAGCTGTTGATGAAGCAGATCGCGATCACGTCCACGCCCGCGGCGACGAGGCGCTCGGCCGCGGCCACGAGCCCCTCGCCGTCAAGCGGACGCACGACGGCGCCATCGGCGGCGATGCGCTCGTCCACCTCGAGACGGAAGCGGCGCTCGACCAGCGGCGCGGGCTTCACCCAGGTGAGATCGAAGAGGTCGGGCATGCGCACCCGGCCGATCTCGAGGACGTCCCGGAACCCCTTGGTCGTGAGGAGCCCGACGCGGGCGCCCTTCTTCTGAAGG
>JAUYMC010000274.1 GCA_030699545.1 Gemmatimonadales bacterium
GACGGTGCGCCGGTTCGAGGTCTTCGACGAGGCGGCGGAGGCGTACTGCGTGGAGGCGGGGGCCGACCGGCGGGCGGCACGTACGCTGTGGATGGTGCTGACGACGTGGGCGGAGGTGGGCGATGAGTGACGACGTGACCCCCGCTCTGCTCGACGAGATCGAGCGGGTGGCGCGGGCGGCGACGCCGGGACGCTGGTGCGTGGCGGACGACGGGCGGACCATCATGGGCGGCCCGCGCTGCGAGTACGTCGCCCAGGTGTGCGGAGGCATCCGCCACCCCTCAACCATGGCGGACCGGGACCACATCGTCCGCATGGACCCGCCGACGACGCTGGCGCTTGTGGCGCACGTCCGGGCGCTGGAGATGCGGAACGCCGAGTTGCGGACCGCCCTCGACAGCTTGGTGGTCGATGCGTACGACGCGGCGGCCGCGGAGGTCGAGGCGCTGCGGGCGCGCGTGGCCGAGTTGGAGGCCCGCCGCCCGACGCTGTGTCCCGACTGCCGTGGCGGCGCCCGCTGCCCGCACTGCGACGACATGGACCCCCGGGTCACCGGCCCGCTCGAAGGGCCGAACCAGTGGAGTTGCTGCGGCGCGCCCTGGGACAAGGCGCAGAGCTGGACGTGCTCGACGTGCGGCGGCTCCAGCGCGGTCCTGGTGGAGGCCGACCCCGCCAAGGTCGAATCGCTACGGCGGGCGCTGGGGAGCGAGGCCGTCCAATGAGCGTCACCCGCGCGCCGGACGGCTCGGAGTGGCGAAGGGGACCGCCGGACCCGACACCCGGGACGTGGTGGTGGATCGAGTGGTTCAGCATCGGTTCGCCCGAGTACGTCCACGTCACGTGCTGCGAACTGAACCAGTACGGCAACCTCGGGTTCCCGGGCGTTCAGCTATGGAGCATCGACGTCCCGACGTGGCCCGCCGGATGGCGCTGCGCTCCCGTCGTATCCCCTGCCGCCGTCGCCGAGGAGTGCGCGCGGGTGGCGGAGACGACTGCAAGGGAGTGGCGCGAGCAGGCCGACGCAGAGCACGCGCGCGGCCAGAACGACCGAGCCGCGCGGTCCGTCGCGATAGCGTCGGCCGCCGAGAGCGTGGCCGTCGACATCCGCGACCGATGGTCGTGAGCCGCAAGCTGGACGGTGCGCTCGACCTGCCCGCCAGCGCGCTGGACGACGGCGCCGAGTGGACGATAGTCGTGCGGACTGCGGCGGGTGAGCGGCGCATCCCGCCCTGAGGGGTTGACGCCGGCCCCGCCCCCGCGCATCATCATCAGGCCGCCGGGGCTTCCCGGCCTTCGGGCCGGGCCCCATTGAGATGCCGCCTCTGAGATCTACCCCGGCGGCCCCTACGATCCGTCACGGCGACCGGGCGCCGCGGCGGTGAGTTCCCGCCAGCCTCCCGGGATACGGACTGGCGGGCTCCATTGTGACGTCCATCCCCCCTGCCTACCGACTACGGCGCGGCAACCCAAGCTCAACCGCGAGTTGGTGCGCCCGCTGGCGCGTGAGACCGAACGCCTCGCCGGCCTCGCCGGTCGTTGGCGCCTCGCCACACTCCATGTAGCCGCGCCACCACGCGGCGAACTCGATCCTGCTGATAGCGCCCCGCCCTACTGACACCGCCCCGACTGGGCGTCTCGGCAGCTCAGCCGCGCGAATGACGCGGTATACGACGCCGTAACTGACGCCGAACGCCGCCGCCGCGTCGAGCAGTGCAGGCGCCTCGTCGCGCTCGACCCGCTCGCGCCACCACGCCTCCAGCGCGGCCCGCTGCGCATGTGTGAGATGCGGCGTGCTCCCGCGCACTGGCAGCCCGAGCGCAATAGCAGCCTGGCGGACTCCCTCAACACTCCGCCGGAACACGCGCGCAGCCGCCGCCGCTGCGGGCTCCTCGCCGCGTTCCAGGCCGGCGCGCCACCATCGCTCCAGATCGCGCCACCACTCAGGGGCCGGTTGCGGAGGGCGCCGAGGCGCCCTCGCCGAGAGCCCCGCGAGCCGCCGGTGCTTGCGGAGCGTGGCGTCGCACACCCCGAACTTCCGCGCCGCGTCCGCCATCTTGGGCGGCACGCCGTCAACCGTGTGCCCCTCCCACCAGTGGCGGAGGGCTTCTGCGTCGATCCTGGAGATGGACATGGGGCGAGCGTAGCACTGGACAGCGCCCGCCGCAACCCACGCGACCACACCCCTTGCGCCCCGTGCCCGACCGGTGTACCCTCGGGGCATGGACGACCTGACCGCCCGTCGCGCCCACCTCGCCGTCGCCCTCGTCACGCGAGGCCTGCGCCTCCAGGACCTCGCCGCGCTGATGGGCGTCGAGCCCTACCACCTCACGCGCCTGCGGACGGGCGTCCGGGTCCGCTCGGCGGCGGTGAGCTGGGCGCGATCTGCCGAGGTGCTGGGGCTCGACCCGGGCGCGTCCAGGCCGGACGCCCCGTGGGCGCCGCTGCTGCCCGCCGAGGAGCCCGCCGACCCGGTCGCGGCCCGCCGGCTGCGCCTCGACCTGGCCCTCGCAGCCCGCGACGAGACCACGGCCGGGCTCGCCCGCGCCATCGACGTCCACCAATCGATGGTCGCCCTCCTGCGCGCGTACGGGCGCGAGACCGGGTGCGTGACGTGGGCGTCCGCAGCTCGGGCGCTCGACCTCGACCCCGCCGCGCTGGCCCCGGGGGGGCCGTGGACGGCCCTGTTCCCCGCCGAGATGCGCGCCGCGGACGACTCCGCCGCCGCGTAAGCGCCCGTAATCACGAGCAAAGTACGATTTCCGCAAACAAAGTGGTCGTGGGGCTTGCGCTATCCGGTGGGCACGGTAGGATGGTCGTCATGGAGGCGGCGATGGACGCCGCCGGGAGAGGGGAGACAAGATGAACAAGGCCACCATCAAGAGCATCGCGGTTGAGGCGGCGGGGGACTTGGTCCGCAAGGGCGAGTACGACGACGCCCCCATGATCACGGCCTACCAGGACAGCGACGGCAGCGTGACCGTCAAGTTCTTCGAGGCCGGGGAAGGCCACAAGGCCCGCCAGGCCGCCCGCGCCGCCCTCAAGGCCGCGGGCTACCGGATCACCTACGACCACCGCAACGACGCCCGCGTCGGCGTCATCGAGGTTGCCGCCTGAGCGCCCCTCCCGGGCTCTGAGCCCCCACCGGGGGTTCAGCAGCCGGGATGGACCCGGACGACAACAGGCCGCGACGCGGCCGGAGCGAGGGCGAGATGGGGAAGTGGATCACGGTCGGTCATGAGTTGGTCTGGGCTGCCGGCGCGGACGAGGATTTCGTCGCGCCCGAAGGCGACCTCCGGGCCGACGAGGAGAACGAGCAATGGTCCGTCGTCGACCCCGCCGGCGGGCGGTGGTGGCCCGACGACGAGGCCGGCGAGGAGATCGCCGCGGCCGATGACCCGGCGGCGGCCGCGGTGACCATCTGCCGCGCGACCCCCATGTGGGGGACGTGGCACACCTGAGCGCCCCTCTCGACCGCTGGCCCCGCGATACCTCGTGGGGCCATCAGCCGGGACGGACCGGACGACAACGGGTCGCAACGCGGCCGGAGAGAGGGCGAGATGCGGACCTACACCTACATCAGCGCCGGCGGCTGCGCCCCCGTTGAGCGCACCTGCTCCCGGGCCGCAGCCCGGGCGTGGGAGCGCCGTCACCCGGGCCATACCCGGGTCGACTCATGGCCGGCGGACGACCCGCCGCCAGCGAGCGGCGACGCCCGGGCGTGGGATGGCTGGCGGGCCCGGCGGGGCTACGCCGGCGGGCGGTAAGTCAGCGCCCGGGACGAGCACCGAGCCGAGGCGGAACCTCGGCAGCTCCTGACGGGGCGGCGCGACCGCCCGTGGAGAACACCATGGAGAGCAAGGCCAACTTCGAGCGGCGGG
>JAUYMC010000275.1 GCA_030699545.1 Gemmatimonadales bacterium
GGCGCGACGATGCGCAGCGACTGGGCGCGCATCGCGAGCGCAAGGTCGTCGGCGAGGGCCGACACGCGGCCCACCTTCACGCCGCGCCCCGGCTCCAGCTCGAACCGCGTCACCACGGGGCCGACGGTCTTGTGCGTGATCCGCGCGCCGACCCGGAAGGTCTCGAGCGTCGCGACCAGTCGCTGTCCCATCGCTTCGATCTCGGCGGCGTCCGCGTCTCCCACGGCGCCCGGGCCCTCGTGCAGCAGCTCGATCGGCGGAATCAGCGTCCCCGCGGCGAGCGGCGCTGGTTTTGGCAACGGTGCCGGGGCCTTCTTGGTGCGCGGTGCGCGGTCCGCGGTGCGCGGGTCTGCAGGCGTGTTTTCAGGCGGTTCGAGCTTCGCGGATTCACGGTGTGGTTTTGCGGGCGCGCCTTCCCGCGCACCGCTCACCGCCGACCGCGTACGCAGCAGGGTCAGCGGATGCCAGCCGACGGTGAAGATGCCCAGCGCCGACAGCGCGAAGAGGCCGACGAGCACCGCGCCCGCCGTGCCCACCGCCGACTGGAGTCCCGTCGCGAGAAACGCGGGGAACAACCCCACCAGGCGTTGCGCGCGCGTCCACTGCAGGTAGTCGGCGGGAACGTCCGGCCCGATGGCGATGGCGATGCAGAACGGCAGCAGGAGGATCAGCCCGGCGCCGAGGGAGGCGGCGCGGCCCCACGAGAGCGGGCCGAGGCGCTCGAACGCCGCCAGCGCCCAACCGATGCCGAGCAGCGGCAGCACGACCGTGCCGACGCCGACCAGCTGCCACAGGAGCGAGCCGGTGGCGCGGCCCCAGCTCCCCGTCAGCCCGACGGGCAAGAGCGTGAGGCCCAGGAACAACCCGACCAGCAGGGCGGCGATGCCGAGCAGCTCTGGGCGCGCCTTCGGATTCATGCCGTGATACGGCGGTCCGCGTACACGGGGACGACGCGGACGCGGTCCGGCTGCGCGCAATAGGCGACGTCCTCGGCGAGGCCCGCCTCGATGAGCTGACGCGCGGCGGCGCTGGCGGCGAACGCATCGCTCCACCCGCCTTGCTGCGCCGCAAGATCGAGCGCCACCTGGGCGGCGTCGTTCAACGCCACTTTGCGCACCCCCTTCTTTACTGCTTTCACCAGGCGGCCGGCAGTGTAGGCGTCTTCCATCGCGAACTGTTTCTCCCGCCCGGCGCAGATGATCACGAGCGCGCCGCGCTCCGTAAACAGCGCCCGCGCCCGCTCGGCGACCGCGCTGAAGTTCACCGCCGCCGCGACCAGCACCGGATCGCCCCCCTGGGCCGCGACGAGCGCCGGCGTGCCGTTGGTCGTCGCGAGATAGACCGTCTTACCGCCCACCGCGTCCGGCGTCATTTCGCGGGGGGAATTCCCGAGCCCAAAGCCCTCGATCTTGAGCGAGCGCCGCTCGCCGGCGAGCACGAACCCGCCCCGTTCGAGGTTCGACGTGAGGCGCACCGCCTCCTCGGAGGTCGCCGCCGGGACCACCGCCCGGGCGCCCGCGGCGAGCGCCATCACGATGCTGCTCGTGGCGCGCAACACGTCGATCACGACGACCGCCCGGCCGGTGAGATCTCCCGCACTCAGGCCGAAGGGGGTGTAGTAGACATCGATCTTCATGCGAGGTCTTTGAGAAGCTGCGGCTCGCGCTCGAGGAACTTCGTATCGACCTTCCCGGCCTGGAAATCCGGATGGCGCATGACCCGGCCCAGGAAGGGGATCGTCGTGGTCACACCTTCAATGATAAAGGAGTCGAGCGCCTGCCGCATGCGGGCCAGCGCCTCGGCGCGGCTGTTGCCGTGGACGATCACCTTGGCCAGCAGCGAATCGTAGTAGGGCGGGACGGTGTATCCGGCATA
Organism: Gemmatimonadales bacterium; assembly: GCA_030699545.1. GTDB lineage: Bacteria > Gemmatimonadota > Gemmatimonadetes > Gemmatimonadales > GWC2-71-9 > 20CM-2-65-7. The sequence continues at coordinate 1,876 of JAUYMC010000275.1, forward strand.
GATGTGCGTATCCACACGCACGCCGGGCCCCCCCGGCGGGTGGTACGCCGTGATCAGCCCGGGCGACGGCTGGAAGTTGCGCGCCGGATCCTCCGCGTTCACCCGGCATTCGATCGCGTGGCCGCGCAGCCGGTTGCCGGACATCACGAACGACAGCGGCTCGCCGGCGGCGACGCGAATCTGCTCCTTCACCAAATCGAAGTTCGTGCACATCTCGGTGACGGGATGCTCCACCTGAATGCGGGTGTTCATCTCCATGAAATAGAAGGACCCGTCCGTATCGAGCAGGAACTCGATCGTGCCGGCGCCCACGTAGCCGATGGATTCGGCCAGCCGGACCGCCGCGTCGCCGATGTCCTGGCGCAGCGTCTGATCGACGGCGGGGGAGGGCGCCTCTTCGATCAGCTTCTGATGGCGCCGCTGCACCGAGCAGTCGCGCTCGCACAGATGCATGACCTTGCCGTGCGTGTCGCCCATGATCTGGATTTCGATGTGCCGCGGCCGCGCCAGGTATTTCTCGAGGTAGACCTGTCCCGACCCGAACGCCGCGAGCGCCTCCTGCTGCGCCAGCGTGAACGCCTGGCCGAACTGCTCGGCGGTGCTCGCGACCCGCATCCCTTTTCCGCCGCCGCCGGCCGCCGCCTTGATGATCACCGGGAAACCGATCTGGGCCGCGATCGCCTGGCCCTCCTCGACCGCGTCCACCGGGCCCGGCGAGCCCGGCACCGTCGGCACCCCCAGCTGCTGCGCCAGCGTGCGCGCCGTCGCCTTGTCGCCCATCCGGCGGATCTGGTCGGGCGTGGGGCCGATGAACGTGATGTTGGAGGCGCAGACCTTCTCGGCGAACTCGGCGTTCTCGGCGAGAAAGCCGTAGCCGGGATGGATCGCGTCCGCGCCGGTGATCTCGGCCGCGGCGATGATGTGGCGGATGTTGAGGTAGCTGTCGCGGCCGGGGGGCCGGCCGATGCAGACGTCGTCGTCGGCGAAGCGCACGTGCAGCGACTCGCGGTCGGCCTCCGAGTAGACGGCCACCGTCTCGACGCCCAGCTCCTTGCACGCGCGAATCACCCGCAGGGCGATCTCCCCGCGGTTCGCGATCAGCACTTTCTGGAACATCAGGGCGTCAGCTCGATCGACCCGCCGCCCTCGGCATTGCCCAGCCGGTTCCCCGACGAGTCGATCCCCGACACCTTGAGGGCAAACTCGCTCGGGTTCGTGGCGTAGAAGATCGCGCTCTCGTAGCTGATGACGCCCTGCTGGTACCAGTGGAACAGCGACTGGTCGAAGCTCTGCATGCCGTATTGCACCGACCCCTGCGCGATCAGATCGGGAATGTTCAGCTGCTTGGACAGATCGCGCACGTTGTCGGCCACCGCGGCGGTGTTGATGAGCACTTCCGACGCCGGCACGCGGCCGCGCCCATCCTTGCGGGGCACGAGGCGCAGCGAGACGATCGCCTGCAGTGCCGTCGACAGGAGGTGGCGGATTTCATCGTGCTGGTGCGGTGGAAAGAACGAGATCACGCGCTGGATCGTCTGCGTCGCGTCGGTGGTATGCAGCGTCGAGAACACCATGTGGCCCGTGTCCGCCGCCTTGAGCGCCGTGTCCAACGTCTCCATGTCGCGAATCTCGCCGATCAGAATCACGTCGGGGTCCTGGCGCAGCACGTGCCGCAGCGCCGAGTTGAACGACAGCGTGTCGTTCCCCACCTCGCGCTGCGAGATGTTCGCCAGCTGATCGCGGTGCAGGAACTCGATCGGGTCCTCGATCGTGATGATGTTGACCCGCCGGTTCGTGTTCACGTGGTTGACCATCGCCGCGAGCGCCGTCGATTTCCCCGAGCCCGTCACGCCGGTCACGAGCACGAGGCCGCGCGGCTTCAGCGCGATCTCCTCGAGCACGCCGGGAAGGTTCAGCTCGCGGATCTGCTTCACCTCATAGGGGATGGACCGGAACGCGAACGCCACCGTGCCGCGCTGCTGGTAGACGTTCGTCCGGAACCGTCCCACTCCCGGCACGCCGATCGCAAAGTCCGCCTCCTTGTGCTCGGCGAACTCCTTCACCTGGCGCGGCGTCATGATCTGCTCCGCCAGCGACTTCAGCTCCTCCGGCTTGAGCGGCGTGCTGTCGAGCCCCACCAGCTCGCCGTTCACGCGGATGGTCACCGGCCGGCCGACCTTGAGCAGCAGGTCGGAGCCGTTGCGCTGCACCATCGTCGTGATGGCCTGCTTGAAATTGAAGGCCGCCTCAGCCATGAGGGTCCACCCGGAAGAGGATTTGCCCGAACTCGACGGGCTGCGCGTTTTGCACCGCGATCTCCTTGACCACCCCGGCGACTTCGGACTCGATCTCGTTCATGATCTTCATCGCTTCGATGATGCAGACCACCTGCCCCACGTTCACCCGGCTCCCCACCTTCACGTACGGCTGCGCCGCCGGCTCGGGCGACTGATAGTACGTGCCGACCATCGGCGACTTGATCTCGGACAGCTGGGGACCGGCGGGCGGCGCCGGCGATTCCCCAGTCCCCATTCCCCCGGAGGCGAAGACCGGGGAATGGGGAAGGGCGGCGGGTTGGCCCACGAAGACGTGCCCGCCCCCGGCGGCGTTCGTCCCGTGCCCCGCCTTCGAGACGCGCACCGACGACCAGGCGCCGAACAGCCCGCGCCGGACCTCGATCGCCCCCACTTCGGGCGCGTCTTTCAGCATCTGCACGAGCTGAGTGATGATGTCGAGCTTCATACCGTGAAAATACCCCCCGGCGGCCCCTACACCAGTTCCACGAGATCCGTGCGTCCGTCCGACAACAAGACCGGCCCGTCGGGCGACAGGTGCACGTCGTCCTCGATGCGCACCCCGCCCCGCCCCGCGAGATAGACCCCGGGCTCGATGGTCACCACCGCGTTCTCCGGCAACGGCTCGACCGCCGTCCGCGCCAGCCGCGGCGCTTCATGCACTTCGAGGCCGATCCCATGGCCGGTCGAGTGCCCGAACGCCGCCCC
>JAUYMC010000277.1 GCA_030699545.1 Gemmatimonadales bacterium
CCCCAGCGCGATCCCCAGCGCCCGGTTGCGGGACAGCGCGCCGGTCGCGGTGAGAATCAGGTCGCCCATGCCGGCCAATCCCGCGAACGTCATCGGCTGTGCGCCGAGCGCCACCCCGAGCCGGGTGATCTCGGCCAGCCCGCGCGTGATCAACGCGGCGCGCGTGTTGTATCCGAGCCCCAACCCTTCGAGAATGCCGGCGGCGACGGCGATGACGTTTTTCAGCGCCCCACCCAGCTCGACGCCGGTGACGTCGGTGTGGGAATAGACGCGGAAATAGTTCGTCGAAAAGACGCGCTGGGTGCGCTGAGCGACGGCGTGATCCGTCGCCGCCGCGACGACCGCGGTCGGCTGTTGCTGGAACACCTCGAGAGCGAATGAGGGACCTGACAGCACGGCCACCGGAGTCCCGCGCGGCAGCGTCTCGCCGAGCACGCACGAGGGGCGCTCGAGCTTGTCGGGGTCCAAGCCCTTCGATACGCTCACCACGAGCGGCGTGCCCTCGAGCACCGTACTCACCTGTGTCATGACGGACCGGACGACGTGCGCCGGTGAGGCCGAGACCACGACGTCGGCGCCTCGCACCGCGTCGGCCAGCTCGGCGACCGCCCGCAGTCCCGGAGCGAGCGCCGCGCCCGGCAAGAAGAGCGCGTTCACGTGATCGCGATTGATGCTCTCGACCACCTCCGCCTCGCGCGCCCAGATCGTGACCGCCTCGCCCTTGCGCGCGAGGAGATCGGCCAACGCGGTGCCCCACGCGCCGGCGCCGATGACCGCGATCGACGTCATGGCACCGGTCTCGAGCCGCGCGAGCGGAACCGGCTCTCGGTCCCCTGCGCCAGCCGCACGATGTTGCGGCGATGCGCGAAGATGATGAGCAGGGCGAGCACGACGCTGGCGCCGAACACATAGGTCGAGTCGGGTCCCCCCCCCCCGCCCCCCAGGAGACGAATCCACGCGGGCACGCTCAGCGCCGCGAGGATCGAGCTCAGCGAGACGTACCCCGTGAGCCAGACGCAGAGCGTCCACACTGGAATGGCGAGGAGCAGGGCGACGGGGGCCAGGGCCAGAAACATTCCCGCGGCGGTCGCGACTCCCTTGCCGCCCCGAAAGCGGACATACGGGGAGAACATGTGTCCGAGAACGGCGGCGGCGCCGACGGCGACCCGCAGCCAGGCCGGTTGCGGAGGCGCGAGCAGGACCGGGACGGCGCCCTTGGCGATGTCGATCACGGCGACCGGAATGGCGTACGTCCAGCCGAGCAGCCGGTAGACGTTCGTGGCCCCGAGGTTCTTCGATCCATGCTCGCGCAAATCAATCCCGCGCGCGAGGCGGCCGGCGAGGTAGCTGGTCGGCGTGGCGCCCAGCAGATACCCCGCGACGAGCCACAGGATGGTGGTCAGCGGCGGCCCCGCTTGCGCCGGAACTTGATCGTCAGCGGCGCCCCGGTGAATTCCCACGCGTCGCGGAATCCGTTGTGCAGGTATCGCGTGTACGACTCGGGAATGGACTCCGGCCGGTTCGCGATGACCGCGAAGCGCGGCGGCGCCGTCCCGACTTGCGTGGCGTAGAAGAGGCGGACCGACTCCCCCACCGGCTGTGGCGGTTGCTGGCGCGCGACCAGCTGCTCCAGCACGCGATTGACCTCGGCGGTCGGCACGCGCTTCTCCCGCTCTTCGGCCACGGCCAGGATCGCGTCCAGCAGCTTGGACACACGCTGGCCCGTCTTGGCGGAGACGTAGAAGAACGGGATGAACTCGAGGAAGTGCGCGCGCGCTTTCATCTCGCGCTCGCCGCGCACCGCGGTGTTGGTGTCCTTGTCTTCGATCAGATCCCACTTGTTGACCGCGATCATCACGGCGGCGCCCCGGTCCCACGCGTCGTTGGCGATCTTCAGGTCCTGCGCGTGCATGCCGTCCTTGGCGTCCACGACCAGCAGGCACACATCCGCGCGCTCCATCGCGCGCGACGTCCGGAGCACCGAGTAGAACTCGAGGTCTTCTTCCACCTTGCTGCGCTTGCGCAGCCCGGCGGTATCGATGAACACGATCGTCTTGTCGCGATGGACGAAGGCCGTGTCGATCGCGTCCCGCGTGGTGCCCGGCTCGTCCGCCACGACGAGCCGGTCCTGGCCGAGCAGGCGATTCACGAGGCTCGACTTCCCCACATTGGGACGGCCTACGACAGCGACGCGAATCGTGTCGCCTTCCGGTTCGTCCGGCGCGGGCGGGAGCATCGCGACGACCTGGTCGAGCAAGTCGCCGCTGTTCTTGCCGACGGCGGCGGACACCGGGAACGGCTCCCCCAGGCCCAGCTCGTAGAACGAGAGCTGGCGCGTCTCATTGGGCAAGTGGTCGGCCTTGTTCACGACCAGCAGCACCGGGCGCTGTGCCTTGCGCAGATATGGGGCGATCTCGAGGTCCATCGGATGCACGCCGGATTCGACGTCCACCACAAAGAGCAGCACGTCGCTCTCGGCGACTGCCTGTTCGACCTGCGAGCGAATGGCGCGGTTCAGCGGATCGGTCGACCCCGGCACGAGGCCCCCCGTATCCACGAGCCAGAAGCGCCGGCCGTTCCATTCCGCCGGCGCAAAGTGGCGGTCGCGTGTCACGCCGGGCTCCGCATCCACGATGGCCAGCCGGCGGCCGATGATCCGGTTGAACAGCGTGGACTTCCCGACGTTGGGACGGCCGACGATGGCGACGGTCGGGACGCTCACGAGGGCACCGCGTGGGCCGCGAGCGCATCGGCAAAGTCATGCGACAGCCGGACGGGCATGGGCAGCTGGGCGGCGAGGTCGTGCGCTGCGACGTCGTCCATGAACAGCAAATCGTCGTTGACCGACTCGGCGGGCAGCAACGCGAGATCGAGATCGCCGCGGCCCTGCAGCGCCGCCAGCACGGCCTGGCCGGGCAAGAGACCCGCCGTCGTCACCGACGACCCGAACAGCGTGTTCTCGACGGCCAGAATCTCAAAGCGCGCCCCCGTGGCCGTTGCGAGATCGGCGACGACTTGCGGCAGCAGCGGAGCCATCGCCGTCCCCGTGATCACCCCAATGCGCTTTCCGGCCCACTCCGCCGCCGCCAGCGCCTCGTGCGCTTCCCCGATCTGCCTCTGGAGGTAGCGGACGGCCCCCACACCGTTCTCCCGCTGCTCGAAGTCGCCATACCACTCGGCCGGCGGCAGGGGTAGATCGGCCTGGAGATAGAGGTCGTCGGCGCCGAAGCACCAGGGGATGCCGCGCTCCGCCATCGCCCGGACGGCACAGTCGTCCACCGCGCTCAGCGCCGAGCGGCACTCGTCCCGCGTCGGTTGGCGCACCAGCCGGTGCTTGCTGAACTCCGTCAGCGCCACCGGCACCACCGAGACCGACAGCACCGCCGGTCCCAGGCCGTACAGGTCGGCGAGGGTGCGCCGCAGCCGCGGGCCATCGTTCACCCCCGGGACCAGCACCACCTGCGTGTGGAACGCGATCCCACGCTCCGCAAACCAGCGCAGCTGGGACACGATCTCCGGCGCCTCGGGGTTGCGCAGCAGCCAGCGCCGGACGACGGGATCGGTCGCGTGCACCGAGACGTACAGCGGCGAGAGGTGGTACTCGACGATGCGCGCGTTGTCCCACGGCTTCAGGTTGGTCAGCGTCGCGAAGTTGCCGTACCGGAACGACAGCCGGTAATCGTCGTCGCGGATGTAGAGCGCTTCGCGCAGCCCCTCGGGATTTCCATCGACGAAGCAGAAATCGCAGTGGTTGGCGCAGCGGCGGATCCGGGGGGCTTCGAGCGTGACCCCCATCGGCAACCCCTCCGGCCGCTCGACGTCATACTCCAGCTCCTCCCCCGACGGCAGGCGAGCCCGCAGCACGAAGCGATCCTCCGCGGTCAGGAATTCCCAGTCGAGAAAGTCCTCGAGGTCGCGGTCATTGACCGCGAGCAGCTCGGTGCCGGGAATGAGATCGAGCGCGGCACCCAGTGTATCGGGCGCCACCGCCTGGACGCGAATCACCGCTGACCACCTAGAGGTTCAAGGAGTTTCTGAAGCTAACGACGCAACTTCAACGGCTAATATCGCTTAGGAGGGACGGTAACGCCAGGCGATTAACCCCCGGCCGGGGACCCGGATTTCGATTGGCTGTGTCCCCTGGGGTGGGATGGAAGGGACCTCGATCGCCTGGCTGACCTGGACGGTGCCCTGACCATCGAGGAATTCGAACGTGAGGCGCTGGACGGGGGAGGCGGACGCCCCGGCGTTGCTGGCGACTCCGCTCAGCACGTATCCAGCGGAATCGGCCAGGAACGTGCTGACGGCGATCTCGACCGCCAGGCCGCCCTCGGCGCGATCGCGGTACTTCTGGGCCGAGTCCCGGCCGGGTCCCCCCCCTCCCCCACGCAGCTCCCACCCCGCCGCCAGGAGGCGGAGCGTCGTCCGGTTGAGGGGGTCCACGGCGGCCAGCCGCTGCGCGACGGGCAGCAGCCGGACGCTGTCGCGCAACGCCAGGTAGCCGTTCGCTAGGTCGGTCAGCGCGTCCCGGTCAAACGGGCGGCGCTCGAGGCCGCGGGCGAGGAGCGTCGTGGCCGTCCCGAGGAGGTTGGCTCGCAAGGCGCCGCGCCCCGCCTCGAGGACGGTCTCGGGCGCCACGGTACCTCCGGCAGGATAGACCGCGTCGAAGGTAGTCTGGGCTTCGCCGATCCGGCCGCTCTGGTAGTACAGGCCGGCGAGGATGCTGATGACCTCAGTCTCGGCCGGGTAGGTCTGGAGGTAGGTGCGAGCCGCCGCGATCGCCGGCTCATAGGCGGGTGCGGCGGCCGCACTGTCGGCCGCCACCGCCTGCGCCCGCGCGGCGAGAGCGGCGCGGCGCTCGGTACCGCCGCGAACGCGGGTGCTGGAATCACGGCTGAACGCCTGTTGGTCCGCCGGAGCGAGCCGGGCGCCCCGAGCTCGGCGCGAGGCGGAGGATGCCTCGACGCGCGCCAGGATAATGGAATCGATCGTGAGGAGGCGTTGAATCGAATCGCGGCTGAAGCGTGTGTGCTGCCAGCGTTGGGCGGCGGGATCGTTCTGAACGCGGCGCGCGTACACCCGCGCCACGGTGCCCAACGCCTCCTTTTTGGTGTCGGCGAAGGCCGTGTCCTCGCCCGCGGCCGCCGCCGCCTGGTTGAGCGCGATCGTCGCCGAATCGAGCTGATTCTGGGCGACATAGATCTGCCCGAGCGCCCAGAACGACCGCGGATGATTGGGCCGGAGCGCGCCCGCCTGCCGCAGCAGCGCCTTGGCGGAGTCGATCTTGTTTTCCTGCCACGTCCGCATGCCGGCCGCCAGCACGTCCGTCCAGAGCTGGGACCGGTAGCGGTCGATATCCTCGCGGCATTGGGGCGCGAGCGCGACGGCCTTGCGGAACGCGGAGTCGGCGCCCGCGGCGTCCTTCATTTCGACGTAGTAGCGGCCGAAGTAGTACCAGGCCGCGGGGTTCTCCGATTGCCCGTCGTTCGTGATCGACCGAATGAGGACGTCTTGCGTCTGCCGCAGCATGCGCTCGCGCGTGTTCGGCCGTTCGGCCGCCGTTTTGAGGTTGACGACGGCTGAATTGAGCCGGAAGTGCCCCGGCTTGATGTCGCAGGGAGGCTGCGGCGGTGTCCACGCCTGCGCGGCCAGCGGGAGATGGGCCGCGGGGACCGCGGGGGCCGCGCCAGCCAGGATGGCGCACACGATAAACCGGACGGATGACGGCATGGTCGGGGATGTCGAGAGCGGGCGACGGGATTCGAACCCGTGACGTCCAGCTTGGGAAGCTGGCATTCTACCCCTGAATTACGCCCGCGAGTGGGCGGAATGTGGCCTCACATCCCGCCCCCTGTCAATCAGCTCATTCCTTCCGGTAGCGCCAGGCCAGGATCCCTCCCCCGCTGACGTTCAGCTCGAACGCATGGCTCTGCTGCGGCTGGATCGCCGGGATGTCGGCGGTCTGAGTGGCGATGACCCGCCCACCGGCGTCCACGAACTCGAACACCAGCTTGAATGGCTGGTTCGGAGTGGACCGCGGGTTGGTGACCAGACCCTTGAGCGTGGTGGACTGCGAATCGGGATCGAACTCGCTCACCGTGACGTCCGCCACGAGCAGCGAGTCGGCAATGCGGAGATAGTGCACCGTCGAGTCCACGCGGCCGTGCCGCTGATGCGCGAACGCCAGCAGCCGCAGCGAGCCGCGGTTGAGCGGATCCACAGCGACCAGCCGCTGGGCCGTCGCCAGCATCGCCGTGGAATCCTCGAGCGTCAGGTAGGTATTGACGAGGTTGAAGAGCCCGTCGCGGAAGTACGGATTCATCTTCAGCCCGGTCTCGAAGGCCTGGGCGGCGAGCTGGTAGGTGCTCTTCGCCGTCACCATGTGCTCGCGGGTGAGGCCCGCCTTCACCGAATCGCAGCGGGCGCGAATCCGCGCGGCGGGCAGGCGGTTCGCCCGCCCCTCCGACCGGCAGGTGTTCGCCGCCGCCGCCGTATCCGGCTCGGGCGGCGCGTTTTGGAAGATCTCGACGCCCGCGCGGAACAACGGGATCGAGCCGACCGAGTCGCCTTTCGCGATGATCTGCCGGTAGATCGCGAGGGCGCTGTCGCGTTGTCCCTGCTGCAGCTGCACGCTGCCGAGACTCGCCAAGACTTCCGCATCGTTGGGATAGAGGGTGAGATACTCGCGATACGTCGCTTCGGCGTCGGCCCAGCGCTGCATGCTGTGTTGAATGCGTGCCATGTTGAACAAGGCGTCTTTGCGGTCCTGCGCGAACTTGGGGTCCGTCGCGGCGATGTCGGCGGTCTTGCGGAAATACACCACCGCCGAATCCTGCTGGCCGCTGTTGTACAGCAGCGAGGCGAGATACTTGAAGGCCTGCGGCTCGGTCTGCAGGATCGCGTTGGCGCGGCGGAAGGCGGCCATCGCCGAGTCGGTGTTGTTCGCCTGCCAGGCCGCCACGCCGGCGTTGACCATCGGCACCCACATGACCCGGCGCCAGGTCGCGATGTCCTCCTTGCACTCGGCCTTGAGGCTTTCGGCCCGCGCGAACGCCGAGTCCGCCCCCGCGGGGTCCTCGGTCATGAGGTAATAGCGACCGAGATAGTACCAGGCGGCGGGGTTCTTCTCCTGACCGCCCGTCGTCAGGGCCTGATTGAGCACCCGCTGCGCGTCTCGCAGATCTTTCTGCCGCTGGTCCTCGAAGCGCGTGTTGGCGGCGCTCTTGAGATAGAGCAGCCCGCTGTTCACGAGGTAGTGCCCTGGCTTGATGTCACACCGGGCTTCCGCCCAGCGCATCCCGCCCTGGGCCTGGAGCTGTGGCGCCGCGATGAGCGCGGCGGAGATCAGCAGCATGCCGTGGCTACGGAACATTCTTTCCCCCCAAGAGAGCCTCGGCGTCGCGCTCGACGGCGCGCGCCACGTCGATCGGCGGCTTCCCCAGCGCGCGCGCCGCGGCGAGCACATCGTCGTACTCGGGCTTGACGCGCCGTCCTCCACCGCCTGCCTGTTCCAGCACCTTCACCCGTACGGCAACACCATCGAGCCGGATCGTCATCTGCTGCCGCGGCAGCGTCGCCCGCTCGGCCACCCAGCGCCGCACGCCGGCGGTCGTGCTGTGGCGAAACAGCTCCGCAGTGACGGCGTCGGCGAGCGCCTCGGGGGCCATCACTTCCACCCGAAACCCCTGACGCCCCTTCTTCATTTGCACCGGCCACGTCTGCACGTCGAGCGCCCCCGCGGCCACGAGCGCTTGCCGCAACGGATCGACGTATTCCGGGCTCATATCGTCGACATCGGTCGCCAGCAACACCACCCGCCCCGCCTCGGACGCCGTTTCGGCCACCAGGATCCGCAGCGCGTTGGGGTAGTGCGCCGGATCGCGCTGCCCCGCACCCCATCCGCTCCCGCTCATCCGCCACCGCTCGGGTGGCGAACCCGCCGAGAGGACCCGCAGCAGCGCCGCCCCCGTTGGAGTGGTCGCCTCCCCCTCGACCGGACTCGCGCCGCCGCTCGCCGCGATCTCGAGCCCCTCGAGCAGGATCGCCGTCGCCGGGGCGGGAACCGGCAGCCGCCCATGCGCCGCCTCGACCCACCCGGTGCCGACCGAGACCGGCAGATGGTAGATCGCGTCTACCCCGAGCCGCTCGAAGCCCTCGATCGCCCCGACGATATCGAGCACGGCATCCACCGCCCCGACCTCGTGCAGGTGCACCGTCTCGGCGGCAATGCCGTGCACCCGCCCTTCCGCCTCGCCGATCAGCTGGAACGCGCGAACCGCCCGCTCCTTCACCCAATCGGAGATCGGTGCCTGCTCGACCAGGCGAATCAGCGCACCGACGTGGCGGCCGTGCGGCTGTTCGGGAATGGCGAAGACGACCTGCCGGCACGTGATACCCGCCCGCCGCGCGTCCCGAACCGCAACACTCACCTCAGGTAACCCTACGCGTGCCGGAAGCTCCGCCAGCCAATTGGCGGGGAGCCCGAGGGAGAGCAATGCTCCCAGCGTCATGTCCCCGCTAATGCCGGCGGCTGGGTCTATGATAGCGATGTGCATGGTCCGAAGTTCCGGAATATAAACGGCTTAGGACCGGTAGAGCCACCCGCCGCCTGTGTTGAAGATCACCACGCGCTCACTGGCCAGGATTGCCCCGCGCCGCTTGAGCTCGATCGCGCCGGCGAGCGCGGCGCCGCCCTCCGGGCAGGCGTCGATGGCTTCGATGGTCTGGAGCTCCCGCGCGGCCGCGGTGAGCGTTTCGTCACTGACGGCGACCGCCCCACCCCCACTCTCGCGGATCGCCCGCAGCATCAGCCGGTCGCCGAGGGGGGCTGGGACCCGTAACCCCGCCGCCACTGTCGTGGGGTGCTCCCACGGCGTGGCCCGCTCGGCATTGCTCTCGACCGCTCGCACGATGGGCGCGCACCCCGCCGCCTGTACCGAGTACAGGCGCGGCAGCGTGCCGCTGATCCAGCCGCTCTGCCGCAGCTCGGCGAACGCCTTCCACATGCCGATGAGCCCCGTCCCGCCGCCCGTCGGGTAGACGATGGCGTCGGGAACGCGCCAACCGAGTTGCTCAGCGAGCTCGAGGCCCAGCGTTTTCTTGCCTTCGATGCGGTACGGCTCGCGCAACGTGGAAACGTCCACCGCTCCGCTCTGCGTGGCGTATTCGCGGGCGGCCGTGCCGCAGTCGCCGATATGTCCGTCGATCAAGATCAGATCGCCGCCGAACGCGCGGATCTGTTCGCAAATCACGCGCGGGGTCGTGTTCGGGGCATACACCCGCGCCCGGACGCCGGCGCGGGTCGCATACGCCGCCGTCGCGATTCCCGCGTTTCCCGCGGTGGGTACGACCAGATGGCGAGCGCCCGCCCGGCTGGCGCGCGTCACGGCCGCGGCGAGCCCGCGCGCCTTGAATGACCCGGTGGGGTTGGTGCCCTCTTCCTTGACCCAGAGGTGCTCGAAGCGATGCCGCTCGGCCAGGCGATTCAGATGCAGCAGCGGGGTGCCCCCCTCTCCCAGCGTCACCGGGCGTTCACCATCAGCCAGCGGCAGCCACCCCGAATAGCGCCACATGGTCCACCGCTCTTCGCGGAGCAGCGTCTTCGCTTCCGGCGGCGGCAGCGCGTCATAGCGCACGAGATACGGCGCGCCGCACTCCTCGCACACGCCGGGGAGACCACTCGCGTCGCGGGAGCGCGTGGGAAGACAGGCGGAGCACTCCAGGCGCCAAGTGGGCATCAGACGCGCTGGTGCAACGTATCGAGAATCCGGTCCGCGAGCTTCGTCGAGAATCCCGGCAGCGTCGCGATCTCGGCCGGCGTCGCCGTCCGCACGCCCGCCAGCGAGCCGAACCGCTCGAGCAGCAACCGGCGGCGCGCGGGCCCGACCCCGGGAATACGCAGCAGCTCCGAGGTGATCGTCCGTTGCGAGCGCCGCTTCCGGCTGTAGCTCACCGCAAAGCGATGCGCTTCGTCGCGCGCGCGCTGCAGCAGCCGCAACGATGGGCTGCGCCGCGACAGTTTCAGCGGCTCGGCCACGGCCGGGAGAAATACCTCCTCGTCCCGCTTTGCCAGGCTGACCATGGGCAGCGCCGGGTAGCCGGCCATCTGCGCCGCCGCGACCGCCGCGCTCAGTTGCCCCCGGCCCCCGTCGATGACCACCAGATCGGGCAGAGGCTTGGCCTCCTCGGTGCGTCGTCTGAGGAATCGCGTCACGACCTCGTGGATCGCCGCAAAGTCGTCCTGCTGCGGGACGCCTTTGATCCGGTAGCGCCGGTACTCGGTCTTGCGTGGTCGGCCGGCCTCGAACCACACCAGCGATCCCACGGTGTCGCGCCCCTGGTTCGTCGAGATGTCGATACACACCATGGATCGCGGCACAACCGCCAGGCCCAGATCCCGGCCGAGCGCAAACACCGGGTCGGCCGACCGTTCGTCGATGTCGAACGAGTCGATCTTGAAGCTGTCGAGCAGGTGCCGGGCATTCTGATCGGCCAACTCGACGAGCCGGGCGTTGGTCCCCCGCTGCGGCACGGCGAGCTCCACGCCGGGCGCCAGCTCGACCAGGGCCTCGAGGTCGGCGGGTGCGTACGGCAGCACGACGCGGGTCGCCCGTTGCTCGAGCGGCAGATAATAGCCGACAAGAAAAGCGCTGAGCACTTCGCCCTCCGGCGCGTGCTCGACATGCTCCAGGAAGCGGTGCTCGCGGGCAATGAGCCTGCCATCGCGAATCCGCAGGATAACCCCGCAGGCGTCGTCGCCGTCGCGCGCCAGACCGATCGCGTCGACGTCGCCGCCCCCAACCACCTCGACCGTCTGGGGCCGCTCCAGCTGATCGAGCCACTTGAGCGCGTCCCGCAGCTGCGCGGCGCGCTCGTAGTCCTGGGATGCACTGGCCTCCTGCATCCGCTCCCGGAGCCGCGCGCGGACGTCGAGCGTCTTCCCGGAAAGAAAGAGGATGACGTCGTCGATCATCCACCGGTAATCGGCCATGTTCTGCAACCCGACGCAGGGCCCCTTGCAGCGCTCGATATGGAAATCGAGGCAGGGCCGCCCCGGCCCTTCCCCCGGGAGACTCCAGTGACACGACCGGACCGTGAAGATCCGGCGGATGATCTTCAACGTCTGGCGCAGTGTGGCGACGTCGGTGTAGGGCCCAAAGTAGCGGGCGCCCGGAATCGTCACACGCCGCACCACCAGGACCCGCGGGAACGGCTCGCCCAGGGTGACGGCAATCTGGGGATAGCTCTTGTCGTCGCGCAGCCGGATGTTGAACCGCGGCTGATGTTCCTTGATGAGCGTGTTTTCCAGCAGCAACGCCTGCGCTTCGTTCGGGACGACGATCGTCTCCACGTCGGCGATCAGGCGAGCCAGCGCCTCCCGCTCCGGCGTGGAGGGATCACTCGCCGCCACGTAGCTCGGGACGCGGGACCGCAGACTGCTGGCCTTGCCGACGTACAGAATCTCCCCCTCGGCGTCCTTCCAGATGTAGACGCCGGGGCGGTCGGGGAGCGCGGTTAGTTGGCGGGCGAGCCGGTCAGAGATTGCCATACGCGTATCGCATCGGGGTGCCGAAGCGCCAGGGTGAGCGCTCCGTACAACACCCCAAAGATACCCAGCACGGCAATGCCCTGCGGCACGGGGTGCCAGGCGGCCGCCAGCACCCCGCCCGCCACGGCGCCCGCGGACGCGACCAGGCTCGCGACTACCACGCGGCCCAGGCGTGCCCATTCCCCGCCCGCGAGCACGGGACCCACCCGCCGGTCGAGGGCCCGCAGCTGGAGCACCATGTTCAGCATCCCGCCGATCGAGGAGCCGAGCGCAATCCCGGCCGGCCCCAGCGGGCGCATGAGCAGCCACGACAGCACCGCGGACACGACGAGCGACAGGATTGCGATGCGCACGGGGGTGCGCGTATCGCGCAGGGCGTAGAAGCCGGACGCAAACAACTTCACGGTCGCTTGCCCGAGGAGGCCAATACCGTACGCGGCGAGCACGCCACCGACCAAGGCGCTGTCGTCCGCGTCAAACCGTCCGGTCTGGAAAAGCATCGCCACGATCGCCGGCCCCGCGGCGACGAACCCGAACGCCGACGGCACGACGAAATACGCGATGCGCCGGAATCCACCGGTCAGGCGGTTGCGCAGCGCGTCCGTTCCCTGCCCTCCGGGGGCGGCATCGCGCGACAGCTCCGGGAGCGAGACCGCCGCGACCGCCACGCCGAACAGGCTGATGGGCAGGACCTGGATCAGCTGCGCGTAGCCGAGGCTCGCCAATCCCCCCTCGCCGGTGAACGACGCGAGGAAGGTATCGACGAGCCCGGACAGTTGCGCCACGCCGGCGCCGATCACGAGAGGCGTCCAGGCGAGCAGCACCGCGCGCACCCCTTCCGGGCCGACGCTGACGCGCAGCGGGATCCCCTGCACGAGCCGCCAGCACGTGGGGAGCTGGACGGCGATCTGCAGCACGCTGCCGGCTACCGTGCCCCACGCCAGCGCCAGCGCGAGGCCGCGGAGGTCGCTCGCTCCGCCGGCCAGCAGGCTCGCCGCGCCGACCATGGCCGCGATCCCGGCGACATTCCAGAAGGCGGGCGCGGCGTACGGCAGGAAAAAGCGGCGGTGGGTGTTGAGAATCCCGAGACACCAGGCCGACACGACCATCAGTCCCGTCATCGGGAACAGGATGCGCACGAGGACGGTGGTGAGCTCGCGCCGCGGGCCGTCGAAGCCTTGCGCGACGATCGCGGTGATCGCGGGCGCGAACACGATGCCGATCACCGTCAGGGCACCTGAGGCGAGCAGCAGCAGTCCCAGAATCGCCCCGGCGAGCGCCCGCGCCGCCGCCTTGTCGGTCCGCTCGTTCAGAGCCGCGTAGACCGGGATGAACGAAGCCGAGAGTGTCCCTTCGCCGAGCAGATTGCGCAGCGCGTTGGGAATGCGAAGGGCCGCCCGGAATGCGTCCGCGACGGCCCCATTCCCGAAGTAGTACGCGAACATCCGCTCGCGCACGTAGCCGAGCACCCGGGTGACCAGGATCCCGGCCGCTACTCGCGACGCGTGCACGCTAGACGGGTGGCGAGGGGTTTTTCCGGCGGGGGTCTTCGAGCAGCCGCTGCACGAACTGCAGCTCGTCGCGCATGCCCGTGATCGAGCGGTTCAGCTCCTCGACCTCGGACTCGAGCACTTCGACTTTCCGCTGCACCTCGCGCAGCTCGGGCGGCGCGCCTTCGACGCGGCCGTCCATGCGGCGGGCCACGGACTTGCCGAGCGGTGAATCCACCAGAATGGCCACCACCGGGATCAGCAGCGCGACGATGAGGATGACGGCGAGGAGCCACATACGAAGGATTCTATGGACCGGCTGCCCAGCGCGCCACTTCCGCGCTCACGGCGTCCAGGACGTCGGGGCCGTGGCGCGCGAGGAAGGAGGCGACGGTGAGCACGCGCTCCTGCGGTTTGCCCGTCGGCGCGATCGCCCCGCGCGCGCGCGCAATCTGCGCCACCAGCGTGTCGTTCGCGCGCTTGAGACTGGCCACGAGCTTCTTCTCGATTTCCTGTGTCCCCGCGAGCGCCGCGTTGCGCGCCGACTGCACCGTGCGCTCGAGCGTCGGATCGACGCGGGCGACGCGGGCACCGAGTTCGGCGTAACGATCCTGTACGGCGTCGCGCGTCGCGGTCAACGCGGCTACGACCTCGGCGGGCAAGGCCGCGCGCACCAGCCGCGTGTCCAGCGCGGGGCCGCCGTCAAAGTCGGCCGGCGACAGGGCGTGCCGCTCGAGCACCTTGTCGATCCGCGGCTCGAGGATCAAGCCCGACCAGCGCCCGACCGCCGCCGGCGCCCGCACGCCGAGGCGGGCGAACAGCGGCGCCGCGTCGGGGAGATAGGCCAGCTCGCTCGGCCCGCCGAGGTAGGCGACGGTGGGAAACAACGCGGCCTCGACGGCGGGCCGCAGCAGCACGTTGGGCGAGAGACGCTGCGGCGCCTCGGCCGCGACGCGCTCCAGATCGGCGCGCGTGAACGACTCCCCGCTGCGCCGCGTCGTGAATGTC
Organism: Gemmatimonadales bacterium; assembly: GCA_030699545.1. Lineage (GTDB taxonomy): Bacteria > Gemmatimonadota > Gemmatimonadetes > Gemmatimonadales > GWC2-71-9 > 20CM-2-65-7. The sequence continues at coordinate 14,047 of JAUYMC010000277.1, forward strand.
GTGCCGTCCGGCCGCAGCCGGTCGCGGCCCGCCGTTCCCTCGATCAGCACCGGCGACAGCCCGTCGGATAGCGTCTCCCCCAGGCCTTTGAGAATCCACGGCGCCGCCGCGCGCTTCGCCGCGGGGTGATGGGCGGGAAGAATGGCGAGGCCACGCGGGCCGAGCAGCGCGTTCAGCGCGGTGGCCCCCGCGTCGGCGAGGTTCGTGTCGGCGCGGTAGGCGGCGCCCAGCCACGCCAGCGTGACCGCCTTGAACTCGCTGTCGGGGATCGCCGCCGCCAGCGCGTGCAGCGCCGCCGCCGAGTCCGCGCCGCACGGCTCCCGGAACAACGGCAGCAACGGGGCGTCGGGGGCACGCTCCCGCAGCGTGATGCGCGTGGGCTCCCCCGCCCCGTTCAGCACCCAGGCGTGGTTGGCTTCGGCGAAATCGTGATCGTCGCCGGCCAGCCAGAACACCGGCACGACGGGCAGCCGCCACTCCCGCTCGAGCCGCTGCGCGAGCGCGATCGCCGAGAGCGCCTTGTAGATCGTGTAGAGGGGGCCGGTGAACAGCCCCGGCTGCTGGCCGGTAGTGACCGCCAACACCTCGCCGGACGCGAGCCGGTCGCGCCCGGGTCCGGGCAGGACGGCCGCGAGAATGTCCGCGGGGATGGCGCGCGGCGTGCCCGCCACGGGTCGGGCACCGCTCGGCGGCAGGGGCGTCGACAGCACGCGGCCGATCATGCGTCAGTCCCCGCGATGGTAGGGCTCGCCCCGGCGAATCGTGTGCGCGCGGTACAGCTGCTCGTACACGACGACGCGCGCCAGCTCATGGGGGAGGGTGAGACGCGACAGGCTCCAGAGCCGTTCCGCCTTTTGCAGGACGTCATCAGGGAGGGTACCGGCGCCGCCAATCGCGAAGGCGACGTCTCGGCCGTCCATCTCCCACTGTTTGGTCCACTCGGCGAGTTCGCCGGACGTCCACGGCTCGCCGCGGCTCGTCAACGCGACCAGGCGCACCCCCTCCGGAATCGCCCCGAGGACGCGCGCCTCGTCTCTTGCCTCCCGCTCCTCGACCTTGGCGTAATGGCGCAGGCGGTCGAGGTATTCGTCACATGCCGCGCGGAGCGCCGCATTCTTCATGCGGCCGACCGCGACGACCCGATACCGCATCAGGCATACATCCCGCGCAGCCGGTGCATCGCGGCGACGCGGTCGATGGCGAGCATGTACGACGCGACGCGGTTGGCGACTTTGTGGCGGGCGGCCATGGCCATGACCTCGCTGAACGAGCGCACCATGATGCTCTCGAGCCGCCGGTTCACCGTCTCCTCGTCCCAGAAATACCCGCCGCGATCCTGCACCCACTCGAAGTAGCTCACGGTGACGCCGCCCGCGTTCGCGAGAATGTCGGGAATCACAAAGACGCCCTTGTCTTCGAGGATCTTGTCGGCGGCCGCGCTGGTGGGACCGTTCGCGCCTTCACAGATGATCTTGGCTTTGATGTGGGGGGCGTTCTTGCGGCTGATGACGTTTTCGGTGGCGGCCGGGATCAACACGTCACAATCCACGGTCAACACCTGGTCGTGCGTAATCGTTTCGCCCTTGGGGTAGCCGGCCAACTGCCGCTTTTCCCTGACCCATCGCATCATGTCAGGCACGTCGAGCCCGTGGGGGTTGTGGAGCGCCGTGGATTTGTCGGAGACGGCGACGATCGTCGCTCCGGCCTGAGCCATCAACTCGGCCGCGATCGAACCGACGTTGCCGAATCCCTGCACGGCGACCTTGGCCCCGACGATGCTCATGCCCAGCTGGGCCAGCGCCTCGCGCGTCACGATCATGCAGCCGCGCCCCGTCGCCTCACGCCGCCCCAGGGAGCCGCCCATCGCCACCGGCTTGCCGGTCACGACGGCCGTGACCGTGTGGCGGTGATGCATGGAGTAGGTATCCATGATCCAGGCCATCACCCGCTCGTTGGTGTTCACATCCGGCGCTGGGACGTCGGAATCCGGACCGAGCGTCTCGATGATGCCCGACGTGTAGCGCCGGGTCACGCGCTCGAGCTCGGCCATCGACATGGCGCTCGGGTCGCACACGACGCCGCCCTTGGAGCCGCCGAACGGGATGTTGACGAGGGCGCACTTCCAGGTCATCCAGGCCGCGAGCGCCGTCACTTCCTCGAGCGTGACGTTGAGATCGAACCGGATGCCACCCTTGGCGGGCCCGCGCGAGGTGTTGTAGAGCACGCGATACCCGGTGTAGACCTCGACCTCGCCGTTGTCGCGCACGATGGGGACGGAAACGATGATCTGTTTCTCGGGGTTCCGCAGCACCTTGTAGAGCCCGGGATCGAGATTGAGCAGCTTCGCCGCATGATCGAAGCGCTCCATCATCGCCTCGAAGGGATTCTCCTCGGCGAGGAACGTCTGTTTGTCGGGTCGAATGATCGCTGGTTCGCTCATGGGGCCTGGGGCAGAAGTCCTTCCAGCATCCGCGTGACGGCCTCGCCGTTCGTCTCCCACCGCACGATCTGCTGCGCCACGAGCGGCTCGGGCGCGTCGGTGGGCCAGCGGCCGCGCAGCTTCACGGCGTCCTTTTCTGTGACTACAACATAATCGGCGCCGCGGGCGGCTTGCGCGAGGCGGTCGACATCCGCCTGGGGATAGGGGTGATGGTCTTGGTACGCCATGAGTTGCACCCTCGCGCCGGCCTCCCGCACCTGGGCGGCCAGGCTCGCGGGGTCCGCGATTCCCGCCGCCACCACCACGCGCCGCCCCGCCACGAGGGCCAACGTGCTCCGCCGGCCCGAGTGCAGGCCGGCCAGCTCCTCCACCGCCAGGTACGCGGTGGCGACGACGGCCTGCGGCGTCGCCAGCCGCCGCGCGAGCGCCTCCGCAGCGGCGCGCGCCGCGCGCCGGCGCGTCACCACGATCACGTCCGCGCGGTCAAGCGCCGTCCACCCCTCGCGCCAGGGACCCGCCGGCAGCGACCAGGGAGGGTCGTCGCTGCTCTCGGCGGCAATCAGCACCATGTTCACGTCACGCCGCACATCGAGCCGCTGGTAGGCGTCATCCAGCACCAGCACTTGCGCACCCTCGGCGCGGGCCCGCTCCGCCCCGGCGAATCGATCGGGATCGGCGACGACGATGGCGTCCGGGACCAGCAGCCGGTGCACCCGCTCTTCATCGCCGCCGTACCCGCGCAGCAGAATGCCCGGGCGCACACCCCGGCCCGCCAGCCACCCGGCGATCCACGACGCCACCGGGGTCTTGCCCGTCCCCCCGACGGCGAGATTCCCCACCGCCACCGCCGGGAGCGGCAGCGCGTGCGACCGCACCACGCCGCGCCGGTAGCCGGCCGTCCGCAGCGCCATGACGGCGCGATACAGCAATGACGGCGGCACGAGCAGCGCGCGGGTGACGCGCGCCGCGATGCCGTGGTCCCGCCACAGCCATCGGGTGAGCTTCACGGCGTGCGGTTCAGCGCGTGCAGCGCATGGCCTACCGCGTCGACCCCCTGCCGCAGGCCGTCCGTCTCGGAACCGATGTGAATCGGAGCGCCGTACTCGACCTCGATCGTCGTGAACGGCTTGGGAATGCACAGCCGGTCCCACGTGTCCAGCCGCCACATGCGCCGCGGTCGCGCACCCACCGGAACGATCGGGACGCCGGCGTGCTGCGCCGCCGCGACGGCCCCCGGCTTGACGCGCTCGGCCGGTCCCAGCGGTCCGTCGGGCGTGACCGCCACGACCGCCCCTTCCTGGAGCGCGCGCACGATGCCCAGCAGTCCCACGTCCCCTCCCCGCCGACTGGAGCCGCGGACCGAGCGGTAGCCCCAGCGTTCGCCGATGTCCGCGAGGTACCCGCCGTCGCGATGCCGGCTGATGAGCAGGACCACGTCTTGCCGCCGGTGCAGGACGAGCAGCGGGAGAATCCGGCTGTGCCACAGCACGAAGACAAACGGGCGCCCGGCGGCGCGCAGGGTCTGCACGTGGGTCTCGCCGGCCAGACGAAAGCGCCAGGTCGCCGCCAGGCCGCGCAGCAGGAACGGGGCGGCGACCCGCGCGAGGGGTTCGGCCGCACGCAGCTTCATCCCAGCAGCCCGGCCGCGATTTCGGCCACGCGCTCGGCGGCGCCCGGCGGACCGAGCCGCTCGCGCACGAGCGCCAACCCTTCGCGCTGGCGGCGGGTGGCGGGGTGGTTCGCATCGAGCAGCGGCAGCACGCTTTCGGCCAGCGCTTCGGGTGTGGCGCGCCGTTGCAGCAGCTCCGGCGCTACTTCGTAGCCGGCCACCAGATTCACGAGCCCGACCCACGGCACGCGCAGCAACCGGAAGGCGATAAACGAGGAGACGGGGTGTACCCGATAGGTGATGACCATGGGTACGTCGGCCATGGCAGCCTCGAGCGTCGTCGTGCCCGACTTGCAGATCCCGGCGTCCGCGGCCGCGAACACCGGCAGCGGATCCCCGGTATGGATCCGGATCGGACCGGGATCGGGATAGTGCGCGCCGGGGGCGCCCGCCACGACGAGCTGGACCTCGGGACGTGCGGCGGCGACGCGGTCCGCGGCGGCGCGGAAGATCTTCCAGTGACGCGCCACTTCCTGCGCGCGCGAGCCGGGAAAGAGCCCCAGCGCCGGCCGTGCCGGATCGAGCCCCAGCATCCGCCGGGCTTCGCTTCTCGGCGCCGCCGGCGGCCGGTCCTTCAGCGGATGCCCGACGAATGTCGCCGCCACGCCGCGCTCGCGAAAAAACGTCTCCTCGAACGGGAGAATCACGGCCAGCCGCTCGACGGATTTCAACTTGCGCACCCGCCCCGCCCCCCAGGCCCACATCTGCGGCGCGATATAGTAGAGGACGGGAACGCCGGCCTCGGCGGCCGCGGCCGCCGCCCGCAGGTGGTAGCCGGGGTAGTCGAGGAGAATCGCAAGATCGTAGCGCCCGGCGCGGAAGGCGGTGCGCACGCGGCCCAGCAGGCGGTAGTGGGCGGGGATCTTGGCGAGCGCTTCGACGAAGCCCACCACGGAGAACGCTTCCATGCGATCGAGGACCCGCGCGCCGGCGCGCTCGAGCAGCGGGCCGCCCAGGGCCTCGAACTCCACGCCAGGGAGCCGGCGGCGCAACGCCACGGTGACCGCCGCGGCGTGCGCGTCGGCGGACGGTTCGCCCGCCGAGATGTAAATGCGCGTCACGGCCGCGCGGCGGCGAGCGGCGACGATTCGATCGCGTCAGCCACGCGGTAGGCGAGCGCGAGCGCCTGCAGCCCCGCCGCGCCCGTGACGACCACTTCGCCTTCGCCCCGCACC